>JADFXO010000294.1 GCA_015233485.1 Nitrospirota bacterium | reverse complement strand
GCTTCAAAAACTCCTGTATTCTTATTTCGTCTCTTTCCGTCATATTATTCACCGTCTATCTGATGTGCCGCGCCCCATTCGTGCTGGAGTTTAAGATATTTCTGTTCCCATTCTATTTTCTCTTCATGGTACTTTTCGGCAAGGCTATGTGCCTTATGCAGTTCATTTTCGAGTTGCTTAAACTTATTTTTGAAATAATCATCGCCGGCAAGCCTCAGAAGCTCTACGGCAAGCTCATCTTTTCCGGACTCAAGGCGTCTGATTTGGCTGTAGAGATTGTCAAGGGCGTTGGTCAGCTCTTCGGCAACCTTTTCAGTAGTGTCTCTTTCCTTTTCCGAGATGTTCAGAAGCTTTTTCACCGACAAAAACACACCCTGAAGCATATCGGCCCGGTCTTTTAAGCTGCAGTTAGTCAGCTGTCTTATTTCGTCTATCTCCCTCATGAGCTTGCCATAGTCTGTCCTCAAGTCTTTAAAGTTACTTAAAACGTTTTCGTCTACGAATTTCATAAAATCAGTACCGGTGTTAGTTATCTTTGACAGTGTTGAGCGCTCAAAACTTGTTATCCTGGCGTCTATATTAGAGAAGGCATCGTCAACCTTGCCGCTGAAAAATGGAAGCTGCTTTTCTATAGTACGTACTATATCGACAAGCAGTTTACTCTGCTGCTTCACGTTATGCTGCAGGGTCTTGTTTAGATTCTGTATATCGTCTTTGAGCATGGCGTTTTGCTCTTGCGCGTCAATCAGGCGTTTTCCTAGATCATCCTCGATGTGTTTTCTCAAATCGCTCATACTTGTCAGGGACTGCTTGCTAAATAAAATAGCGTCTTCATTTTCCTCTTTGAAATCGTTTATCAACTTTTTCATCGAGTAATAAACGCCCTTGAGCATTTCTCCTTCTTCTTTTCCTCTCAGCTGAAGGGATTGCCTTATTGACTCGTCTATCTTTTCAGAAATATCTTGCCCGATAAAATTCTTTTGAAGCGCATCCTTTATGGTAGTTTCACCCGCCAGTCTGGCCGTTGACTCCACAATGGTCGCCATTCTTTTGTCCATATCAGCAAACGACGCGTCTATCTTTGATGAAACTCCCTCTATTTGCATACCGAGATTCTTTTGAAGCGCCTCACCGATGGTAGATAAAGCGGCAAATAAATCCTCCTTCATAGGGCTTGAGGCCTTCGTAGATTCGCTTATATCTGTTATCTGCTTCGAAAGATTGCCCATAGAGCTGGCGAGAGAACCTTTGATGGCCTCTATTTCGCCGGTCAGTCCTGATTTCTCTATGATTTGCCCCGACATCTCCGTAATTCGTGCGCCCAGTTCGCTTATCCGGGGCTTCAGTGCACCCTCAAGCTTCAGGATACTGCGTCCCAACCTGTCTGTTTGGGCTGCTATTTGGTCAGATATAAGGCCGGCAAGTGTATTATTTAACAGTTCACTAACCCGTGCGCCTACTTGTGAGTCAACATCCAGGGCTATCTCTTTCGATAACATGGAGATAATAGTCTTACTTACCAGATCAATATATAACTCGCTGCTCATTGCGTATGCCCCCTTGCACACTTACACTTTTCCACCTCTGTCACCCCCCTGTCTGTCATTCCCGTGAAAACGGGAATCCAGAATGTTGAAGGCACAGAGAAGTCTGATATTCAACGATTTGCTCTAAACAGATACAACATTTTAACCATCAACTGGCGACTTGCAACACCACACTAAACGCATTCAGCGTGGTTAAATCCATCAACTGGATTCCTGCTTCCGCAGGAATGACAGACGAAGCGTCGCGTACTAAATTACTGTTGCATTACTGCTGCTGCCGCCCGTCAACCGGCAATACGATTGTAAAGGTGGTGCCTTTGCCGGTCTCGCTGTCGACGGTTATCTGACCCTTGTGCTGTTTCATGATGCTCAAACTTATGGACAGTCCCATACCCGTGCCTTTTCCAATCGGCTTAGTGGTATAAAAAGTCTCGAATATCTTGTCAATCCTATCTTTTGGAATGCCGCTTCCTGTATCGCTTACTTCAATCTTTACGTTTTCGCCTTCACTGCGGGTCTTTATCTTTACCTCGCCATTACCTTCAATTGCCTGACAGGCGTTGGCAAGGATGTTCAAAAACACCTGGTTTAATTTCCCGATATTGCACACCACCCTGGGCAGCGTGCCGAAATCTCTGGTTATGTTAATCCGCTCTTTGTATTCGTATGTCAGAAATCTTGATGTGGTATCTATGGCCTCGTTTATGTCGGCCTCGGCAGCCTCCCCTGTGTCTCTGCGGGAGAAGGAGCGAAGGTCCATGATTATCTTCTGGATACGTTCTGTGCCGACGATTGATCTTTCTATCATCTCATTTATTCTGGTCTTCAGATAGTCATAGTTAATATCGCTCTTTACCTTTTGTATTGCCTCTTTGGATGCGGCCGGAAGTTCTAACTCGTCGTAAACCGCTATTAAATCGCTTATCTTGAGAAAGAATTTACGCAGGTTTCCCATATTGGAATGAATAAAACCAACCGGATTGTTGATCTCATGCGCAATGCCGGCGGCTAATTCGCCGATGGACGCCATCTTGGCGTTTTGGACAAGCTGTTCCTCAAGGGTTTTGCTATCTGCAATCATACGCTGCATCCGCACCTGCAAGACCTCCATGACTATGCGGCGAATCTTGTCATTGTCCCACGGTTTTGTCAGGTACTTATCAACCCTGCCCCTGTTTATTGCGTCGACAGTGGCGGAGATGTCGCTGTAGCCGGTCAGGAGAATCTTCCCCATGTTGGGGTATTGCGTGTCTACCCTGGCTAATAACTCGCTTCCTGTCATCTCAGGCATACGCTGGTCGGTAAGGATAAGGTCTATGGTGTTGTTTTGCAGTATGGCCATCGCCTCGGCGGCACTGCCAGCCCTATGTACTTCATAATCGTACATAAACGTATCGGATAGCGCCTCCAGAATATCAGGCTCGTCGTCAACTATCAAAATACTCTGTCTTCCCAATAACCCTCCTAATCCAGCCTCGCTAAGTATATCATTTAGCCCTTTTTTTGTAAAGCGGCCTTGTAAAATCATTCTACCGATAGTCTTCAGACGGCTCCAACGCGGCGCGCTAGGGCTTGGGTTTGTTTTGTGACTTCTTCATAAAACTGCTTCTTGCCGATTCCATATTCTTTCTTTTAACAATGTTTTTGTCCATATGGGCCATCAACTTGATAGAGGGGGGTATCCTGCCGTCGTTGCACGTCAATATCATCTTGTAAAATTCGCAGTCCTGGCACGTAAGCTTTATTTTCTCTTCCCACGACTTGTACTTCCTGCCGCAGCCGCACATATCAAGTGTGGCGTTTATGTACATACAGGCCCTTCCGGCATTGACCCCGTCCAGAAAACCATCGGCGTCAACGTTTATAAACGAGGGGCATTCCTCAAAGTCCTTGCATTTTGTAAATTCCCAGCAATTGATAAATTGATAGACATCCTTGTGAACCTTGATTTTTGATATATTGTATCTTATCAACTCCCTGACGTGCTCATCGTCCAGAACGACGCCGCATTCGATTAAGTGTTCATCCTTGCCGGGGATATACACGTTTTCGGCCGCGACCAGTCCTTTCTTCAGGTGCTCAGGCGTAATGCCTTTTACTCCTATGTCAACCGATTTTTTCACGCCGAAGGTTGCTTCGATGTAAGAGTAGAGCCGTCTTATCGTAAACGGCCTGATGATTATATCAATAACGATGTCACACTGGGAAAGAAGCTGGCGCACCTGCTCTATATCGGTGTTGGAGCTCATTATGGCCAAGACCTTAAACGTTACGTTCGAATATTGAATATGATACATAAACTCACAAAAGGCGTCTATGTCTTCAAAGTGGCATTCATCTATGATTAACAAATCACAGCGCCTCGTAAAGAGCACCAGCTCAAGGCTCTTTAAGCTATAATATCCGCTGGCAACGGTAATCCCCCTGTAATACTCAAGCAGGCTCCATGAGACCGGCGCGGCTATATCTTCGCGCAGAAATATAAAGAGTTCCTTCTTGCTGACCTTTCTCCTTTTAATTAAGATATTTAAGGCAGCCTTTTTGGCCTTCTCTTTTTTCATCCCCTTCACAACTGTAAGTATGTTAGCAAGGTCAAAATTTTGTCTAACAAACTTATCAAGGGTTTCTACTGCGGTATCAGATACTTCCAGAATGCTGAACTCGAAAAACGGGGCATTGTCCAGTTGGTGCTCATTGTCTGCGTCCGTAAAAAACCGGTAGATTATTCCATTTGTTAATATAGCTATTTTCGCTTGTGAAAGAGGAAACGTCTCCCTAAGAGAATTAGTCTCTACATCGAGATTCATACCCCAGTGCTTACACTCTATAATGATTTCCGGATTTCCATCCCTCAAGAGGGCATAGTCAACCGCAACGGATTGTTGATGGTCAACAGAGATCGTATAATGGGGAACGACCTCCGACGGGTCAAAGACATCGTAGCCGAGGCTTTTAATGAAAGGCAGTATCAGGGCAATTTCTGTCGATTCCTTGTTTTTTACAAAATCATACCTCTGGCGAATCTCACCCGAAAGTGCCTTGATTTTTTCTGCTAAATTCAACATGTTGAAAACCCTTTAGTTACCTCCCTGAGGATAACCTTAGAGTAACATGTTACCAACAAAAACGTCCACTTTTATTACGGCGGCAATTCCCGCACTTTCCTGTAACCGGTTAGGGGTATGATTGGACAACCTGGGGTTGAACCACACCCTCAACATTAATGAGAAATACAAGGGCAGGCAGAACGCCCCCCTGCCGAACATTGGACAAATAAGGATTTGTTTGTCCAATGTTCGGCAGGGTCTCTTATCTATAGTCAGGCTGATTGGGCGTGTTACTTGATTATTTCCACCCGGCTTCATTCTCGCACTCTTTCATCTCTTTCGGATGCGATTTTTCCCACGTGGAAATGGATTGCGTTTCATTGGAACTCATTTTCCCATTCATACATTCGCAATACTTGTAGACAACCTCTTCCTTTGCGCCTTCTTTCTTATTGTCCTTAATACATTTTGCAATCCATTTGGTATCATCTGAATCCGCAAATGCCTGG
>JADFXO010000293.1:481-5130 GCA_015233485.1 Nitrospirota bacterium | reverse complement strand
AGCATCCCTTGTAATACAGTACGATTGTTGGAATCATCATCGGCTATCAGTATCTTCATCTCTCTCTCCTCTTATCACATTATTTAAATAAAGGGTTCTCTGTTTCATCACTCAATTCACTATTATAAAACTCATATCTATTCTTACCATTTTCTTTTGCCTTATACATCGCCATATCGGCTCTTTTAATAAGTACATCAATAACATCCTCATCATGTATATCGCTAAAAGGATACATTTCTATACCAATACTGCCGCCAATATGGCATTCATGTCCATTTACTAAAAATGGTTTATTTAATGATACAATAATCTTATTCGCTACTAATCCGGCATCCTCTTTTCCATTTACTTTAGTAAGAAGAATAATGAACTCATCGCCACCGACACGAGAAACGGTATCTGATTTTCTTACATTGATTAATAACCTTTTTGAAACTTCTTTGAGCAGCACATCGCCGGTTTCATGTCCGTAAGTATCGTTAACCGACTTAAACTTATCTAAATCTATAAATAGCACGGCAATCATATTGCCTTCACGTAAGGAAAATTCAATCGCGGTGTTTAATCTATCCAAAAGCAATATCCGGTTAGGCAGAGATGTAACTACATCATAGTGCGCGAGCTGCTGGAGCTGCTTCTCGTAGTATTTTCTCTGAGATATGTTTTTCAGCACGTAAACACATTGTACTATATTCCCGGCTTCATTTCTTATTGGCGACGCCGAACAAGATAAATAAATCTCCTTCCCATCAGCACCATAATGCACATGCTCACTCATCGCGTATTCCCCCGTTCGTAACATATTCATAATAGGGCATGAACGTTCCTGCTGATTGCAAGGTTCAGAAGCTTTATGGATAACTGCATAACAATGTTTGCCTATGACATCATTATCCACTATTTTATACTCTTTCAGGAAAGAGTAATTTGTGCTGACGATTGTAAAATCCTTAACGTCTATTACTATGATTGAGTCAGTTATACTGTTAAAAACTGTTTTAGTAAATTTATTCATTCTCTTAACATCATCCTCAACTTTTCCATGTTCAATTATGTTTGCAATAGATTTTGTTACAGCTACAAAAGTATCCTCTTCTACCTTAGTTCTTTCATGATTATGCTTTACATAAAGGCATAATACACCCAATATGTTGTTGACAGTCTTTATGGGGATGCAGTAGTGCCCATGTTCATGCATTTCTTCAAAGCTAATAGAATGCATCTCGTCAAGCTTATTGGAAAACACAGTTTTACCTGTACTGGCAGCTATACCGCAGAGGCATTGCCCATATTTTAATCGCGCACATGCCGTTAATAAATGCTCCGGCAGATTTCGTTGAGCAACCATCACCAACTCTTCCGCGTTATCTGCTTTTAGGTGTATACATCCTTTATCCTCAATGCTTAGTCCTGGAATAGAAACGACAATATCCAAAACTCTCCCAATTTTAGTCGTAAGAGTACCATGATATAGTGATATTTCCAGGACACTTATTATTGTATCTTGTAAAATTTCTCTCTGTTTCAGCTCAGAAATGCTTTCTTCTAATTGTCTTCCTAATGCCAGCTCAGATCTCATCAGCACATCTTTTTCCCTCAGTTTTTCTAATATCTCGTTATAGCTTTCCTGCAATGCGCGCCTTGATTTAGTCTTATAAATTAGAAATACGCCCGTCAAATAAATGATTACGAAAATTCCAGCCGCATATAAAAACGGCGCCCAGCCGCGTCTTTCACTGAAATAACTCTTGACCGGTACGGCCTTGATTTGAATGCTTTGTCCCGCCACTTCGATGGGCTTGACATAATTCAGCTTCGACAACCCGCCAATGCCGGAAGGGGTGTGCCGGTAAAGCAGGCCATCATCCTTAGGCAGGCCGGCAACCTCTATCTCGAATACCGTGGATTTGTTTAAATAGTCTTTTGTGATAAAACTCTTTTCAAAAATCTTTTTGACCTGAAATGTACCAAAAGTAAAACCCCTTAAACTAGTGCGCCTGTCCTGCACTGTCTTTGGGTTGCCGTAGTACACCGGCATATATATCTGGATTGCCTTAGATTCATTATCGGTTATAAGCCTAATCGGCTCTGTAGCAGCCATTTGTCCGGTATCACGCGCCTTTTCGAGAGCCTTTCGTCTCACTGGATTAGATGCTATATCGAAACCTTTAATCCTGATATTCCCCTCTTTTTCTTGCTTTCTGAAATAAAAGGGAAAGTAATCGTCTCTTGCCGCAACGGGAATGTCTTTATCTGCTGACTTCTCAAAGATATAGAAATCCGGCAATATTCCCTCATTGCGGGCTGTTTGCTCGAATTCCTCTTTCTTAGAATACTCAACGCGAGGCGCCCACCCAAAGTTGTAAAAAGAAGGATGTTCTACAAAATCCTCCGTTGTAAGATAGCCGTAGAAGTTTCTGTCGGTTACATTTTCTATTGCATTGAAAAGCCTTGATAAATCGTATGCCTGCTCAAAGTCCCACCTGAGGTCTCCTTCGATAATCCCTGCCTGTTCGTTGACCGCAAGCTTGAAGCGCTCAAAGTTTGCCGCATCTATTGTCCGGGCGGCTGCGTAGTAAACCACAACGGCTGATGCGGCGGCTATCAGAGTTAAGACGATAAGGTGCCAATTACTCAACCTTACGGTTTTGTCATTATGAAGCGGCATGATGCCAATATCACCTCCTATGATTTTAGAGATAGCCCTCTAAGTAGGCTCTTAACCTAAAAATTGCCTAAGTTTTCGTCATCTATCGTTAAAGCCAGTCTACCATTCAGACTTGTTCAGTGTCAATGGGGCGTTGAGGACATGATGAATTTATTCTATCCAAAGAAACGCGTAGCAAAAACGAGTTGCAGATAGATCTGAACATTTAATCATGCGGCTATTTCAAAACTCATATCTCACTTGCATATAGACGTTGTCATTCTTACTAAGTTGTCCAAACTGGGTCCAGTTCTTGTTTCCACCGAAGATATTGGCTCCTACTGCTGCCCATATGTGGTCTGTAAAATTATATTTTGTCTCGGGATTTATAAAATAATCTCTATCTGTAGGATTCCAAAAAGAAAACAAAGACAGCTTCAGTGTTTGATGTACGAGCATCTGCGTCAAACGAAGAGAGAGGAGGCTGTATAATTGGTCTTCCTGCGGGTAACCGCCCGGCAGGTTTTTCAGATAGTCTGAATATCGGCACATATACTGGCCATAGTACTGAGTGCCTGCCGTAAAATCCTCCCATATCTGGTACTGATAACCAACAAGAAACCGAACATTAGAGTTTGGGATGAATGGGTCGGAGCCATCTCTGTTCTGTCTTGAATCGTGATACCCCGCCTCTGCGCTTACAACCCCATCAAGCAGCTTTCCCTGGATGCTGGCGCCATATACTGAAATAAACCTCCGTGTTGTTTGTGATTAGCTGCCGCCTCTGCGGCAGTGCGGTCTCATTTATTCAGCATCCAGCCCTTCATCAGGACAATCAGAGCCGGTAAGTATATAATCGACAACAGGCAGCTCAGCGTCATCATGCTTACAATAAACACGCCGGTCATCATGTATGGCGTAAGAGGCGCGAAAAGCATTACCGAAAAGGCTGACACAAACAGTATCGCGTTACGCATTATGCCCTTGCCCGGCCTTGACGCCGTCCATAGCAGCGCCTCGGTCAGGTCTCCATCGACTGCGTACCTCTGCCTGAACCTGTCAATAAAATGAATGGCGAAATCCACAGACATCCCAAGCAGCAGACACGACAGCACCGATATTGGCATGTCAAAGTCCTTGCCCACAAACCCCACTACGCCATAGATGAGCAGTATCGTAAACAATAACGGCGTATATCCAACCAGCGCCCATTTAAACGATTTAAAATTATAGACAAGTATAACAAACACGACAACCAAAGCGAGGACAAACCCCTTGAGCATGTCCAGCAATATATCGTCATTCCAAACAAGATTGAAGTACGCCAACCCCGCCGGCTTCAATTCCATCGGCGTTGGATTTTCCTTGGTATATTCTTTCACCGTTTTAATAACGTCCCTCATCGCCTGGGTGTTCCATGTCTTTAACTGGATAAAGATGTTTGCCTTCTGAAAATTATTATCAACGACATTGTCGATATCAGAGGGTTTTGCTGACATAGAAAATAAAAAAATATACTGTCCGATCATGGCCTTCGTCTCCGGGACGGCGTCTAATTGGGGTCATTGTTGTGCAACACAAGATTTATTCTCTTTACGTAATCAACGACAGAGGAGGTCTTCCCAACGACGGGCAGTGTCTCAAGGCGTTTCTGAAGCCCCTCAATATAGCGCATGGCCTCGGGTGTTTTGATATATTCGTCCCCCTTTGAGATTGCCACTATGTACCCGGGCGATGTGCCGCCAAGCGCCCGATTGATTACCGTGTCGGCGGTTCTGACTTCGCTGCCTTTTTTGAACCACTCCACAAAGCTATTGTTAACGGCCAATTTGGTTATACCAAAAATTGCCGCAGCGGCAAAGAATAACCCGAATATGACCGTAGTTGCGGGCTTTGTTATCCCTATTGAGGCAAGTGATTTCAGAAAGCGCGCCATTGCTCCCTTGTCTTCATCTTCCGCACTGGCAATTTATTTCAAATTATCGTCCTTAACGAAGGT
>JADFXO010000293.1:0-451 GCA_015233485.1 Nitrospirota bacterium | reverse complement strand
AACGAAGGTAAACATCGCCGGTATGAACGTAAAGCTGAGAACCCTTAACGCGATGGTCCCGAAGGCGAAAATCGCGCCAAAGACCCTTATGGGGACAAAATTCATAAGCAAAAGCACGGCAAACCCCGCCGCTGTTGCAAGGGCGGTACTCCTGACCGGTTTGCTTACGGCCTTCATCGTCTCGATTATCGCCGCCTTTTTATCGCCCTTTTCCCTGTATCGAAAGTAGAACTCGTTAAAGATGTGCATACTGTCGGTTGCGATTGCCATCAGAAATACCGGCGCCATTGAACTCATTATTATGTATAGTGCAGCCAAGCCCGATAAACAGTCTCATGCTCCATATAACGCTTATCATCGCGTCCATCATCAGCGTAATCGACAAGAACAAATCCTTAAACATGAGATACCGGATGATGAACATAACCAACATGGCAAGCGGCGCGAATAT
>JADFXO010000292.1 GCA_015233485.1 Nitrospirota bacterium | reverse complement strand
AGGCTGGTATGGGGTGATGCCTCTGCACCTTGTATGAGAAAAAAGGGGATGGGGTTCTTGAAGACTTGCCTGTACAGTTTACAGAGCCCGAGATAGAAAAAAGAACAGGCTAAACATGTAGACGCTTGAGAGTAGTGCTTTCGGACGCGGGTTCGACTCCCGCCGCCTCCACCAACATATTAAGAGGTTAAGTGATGAGGTATCGTATCCGTATTGAGCAGAGAGAGCCGAGGATGGGATTTGAACCCACGACCTGCTGATTACGAATCAGCTGCACTACCACTGTGCTACCTCGGCATCCACCTTCTACATAAATAGTATATCATGTCCGTTAGTAAAATACAAGCCATCACTACCCACAAATAAAATGTCAGATAAGAGAAAGAAGGGGGCGGCGCTTCTTAACCCTGGACCCCCCTGCAAGGGCAGGGGTGAGGCACGATGTTGTCACAGCGGGTCGCCCCGCCCCGGCCATGAAGAAGTCCCCTTGACCCCCTATAGCGACAGTAGGGAGCGGCACCGAGCAATTATATCTCATTCACAGAGGGTTGATTATACTGTATACTCTACATTCCATTGAACTATTACTATAGTGTAGTGTTTTGTGGTATTATATTCAAGGTTGTTTGGATTGTTTGATTTTTTAAGATTTTCGGAGGCAGATACATGAGCAAGACGTACAATATAGGTGTTATAGGGGGCGATGGCACGGGGCCTGAGGTTATCAGGGAAGGGATAAAGGTCCTGGAGGCGGCTGCGGCTTTAGGCGGCTTTAAACTTGAGTTTACGCAATATGATTTTGGTGGTAGCCGGTATCTGAAGACGGGCGAGGTATTACCTGATGGTGCGTTGTCTGAACTTAAGCGGCACAGCGCCCTGTTCCTTGGCGCTATAGGGCATCCCGACGTAAAACCCGGGATACTGGAAAAGGGGATACTACTGAGGCTCCGGTTTGAGCTTGACATGTACATAAATCTGCGCCCTGTAAAGCTCTATCCTGGCGTGGATTGCCCCCTCAAGGGCAAGGGACCCAAGGATATAGACTTCGTTGTCGTCAGGGAGAACACCGAGGGGTTGTATACCGGCACCGGGGGGTTTTTCAAGAAGGGCACCCTTGATGAGGTGGCGATACAGGAGTCTGTCAATACGCGCAAGGGCGTTGAACGTTGTATTCGCTATGCCTTTGACTGCTGCAAGCGGCGTAACAGGGACAAGAAGCTGACCCTCTGTGGCAAGACCAACGTCCTGACCTATGCCTTTGACCTGTGGGAGAGGGTCTTCTATGAGGTGGCTAGGGAGTATCCCGACATAAAGGCCGACTACGCACACGTTGATGCCATAACTATGTGGTTTGTCAAAAACCCCGAGTGGTTTGACGTGATAGTCACCGATAACATGTTTGGCGACATCATCACCGACCTTGGGGCCATGATCCAGGGTGGTATGGGGATTGCCGCCGGGGGCAATATCAACCCCTCGGGGACATCCATGTTTGAACCCATCGGTGGGTCGGCCCCGAAGTACGCCGGCAAGAACATAATAAACCCCCTTGCCGCCATCTGCGCAGGGGCAATGATGTTAAGCCACCTCGGAGAAGATACATCCGCCGACCTCATCGAAAGGGCCGTCATGGAGGTCACGGGCAAACACATAAAGAGCCTCGCCGCCGGCAATATGGGCATCTCAACCACTGAGGCAGGCGACCTGGTGGCCAATTATGTGGCCAAGTTGTAACGTTGACATTGCGGCAATAGTTCAGTTGTATAATCAACCCACCGTGAACAAGATTAAAAGGGGTCAAGGGGACCAGTCCCCTTGACGCGTCATAAAAGAGCCATGTATTTTGTATTTAATTCACCCGGTACGGGAAAAACATGATTTTCAAACTCGCCGAACTCTTCAAAGAGTCCAACTATAAGCTAACCCAATTTAACGAGGGGCAAATTGCACGGTTAGAGCAAGGAATAACGCAAAAGGAAAAAAAGGGCGTAGTAACGCCTTATTTCACCTGCTTGGTTCGCAAAAAGGAAATCAAACTTACCCCAGAAGAGGCGATACGACAGCTTTATGTCATGCTGCTGAATGAGCAGTACGGCTACCCCATAGAGCGCATGGAGCTTGAATACACCGTAAGTTTTGGACGTGAAAAGAAACGCGCTGACATCGTGATTTTTGATAAAAACTATACCCGCGCTGCAAGTATCATTGTTGAGCTAAAAAAGCCAAAGCTGAAAGAAGGCAAAGAACAACTAAAATCCTATTGCAATGCCACTGGTGCAAGCATTGGCATTTGGAGCAATGGAGATTCTATTTCTTACTATCACCGCAAAGACCCTAATTATTTTGAGGACATACCCAACATCCCCAAAGCCACTGAGAAATTATCGGATATCTTAACCGAGCGGTGGACGATTGATGACTTGGTGAAAAAAGACAAGCTGGTGAACGAGCGCAAATCGCTTAAAGACCTGATTTTAGAAATGGAAGACGAGGTACTTGCAAATGCCGGCGTAGATGTATTTGAGGAACTTTTTAAGCTAATTTTTACCAAGCTATATGACGAAATGGAAGGCGGACGCAACAAAACCCGCCATCTTGAATTTAGAAATTATGGCGACACGGAAATCGAGCTTAAATCCAAGATTCAAGACATTTTTAACCGTTCAAAAACCAAGTGGGAGGGAGTTTTTTCAGAGGATTCCAGAATCATGCTTACCCCGTCGCATCTTTCGGTGTGCGTTTCTTCGCTTCAAGATGTGAAGCTGTTTAACTCCAACCTTGAGGTTGTGGATGAAGCCTTTGAATATCTGATCAACAAAAGCAGCAAGGGCGAAAAAGGGCAATACTTTACTCCGCGCTATGCCATTGATATGTGCGTTAAGATGCTCAACCCGCAAGCGCATGAAACGATGATAGACACGGCGGCTGGCAGTTGTGGCTTCCCCGTACATACGATTTTTCATGTGTGGGAACAGCAACGCAATGCAAAAGGTTTGCCTAAAAGCCATCAGTTCACAGCAGAAGAGAAAACGCCACAACAGAAAGACTATGTTCAGAACAAGGTTTTCGGCATTGATTTTGACGAAAAAGCGGTGCGTGTAGCGCGAGCCTTGAACCTTATCGCGGGGGATGGTCAGAGCAATGTGATGTACCTTAACACACTGGATTGGGAACGGTGGGACGAAAAAACAAAGGATGAAGAATGGCTCGACACCTATCAAGAAGGGTGGAAGAAACTTAAAAAGCAGAGAAAAGACAGCAAAAGCAACTGCGACTTTACCTTTGATATTCTGATGGCGAATCCACCTTTCGCTGGAGATATTAAGGAAAGCAGAATCCTCGCCAAGTATGAGTTAGGCAAGAACAGCATCGGAAAATATCAAACCGCCGTAGGGCGCGATATCTTGTTTATCGAGCGCAACCTGGATTTTTTGAAATTGGGCGGGCGCATGGCGGTTGTATTGCCGCAAGGACGGTTTAACAATAGCTCCGATAAATATATCCGCGATTTTATCGCCGAGCGTTGCCGCATTTTGGCGGTGGTGGGGCTGCATGGCAATGTGTTCAAACCACATACTGGCACAAAAACCTCTATTCTTTTCGTGCAGAAATGGGACGATAAACTTTGTCCCAAACGCGATGATTACCCTATTTTCTTTGCCACGATGCAAGAGCCGAGCAAGGACAACAGCGGCGAAAAAATCTATGTGAAGAAAAAGGATTTTCCACCGCCTGATATGAAGGAACAGGAAGAATTGATTCTGATTTCTATAGTCCAGAAAACTTAAACATATTGGAAATACTAATCGGCAGACAACCTAAACCACTTACCGAATTTGCAAAGGTTTCCGATGGAAATCATGCTTCGATTAGCGATCATTTTAGTGATTCTGGCATACCTTATTATAGAGGCGGAGACATATATAATTTTTACATTGAGCAGACTGCCAATCCATTAAGAGTACCAGAAGCGATTTATAATTTACCTAATATTAAGCGTTCACACCTACAGAAAGGTGATGTGCTTCTATCTATCGTAGGTGCAATCATTGGTAATTTGTCGCTTGTACAAACAAATACAAAAGGTATCCTCTTTAAAAAGCATGGTAGAGGGGTAGCAGAAAAATAATTGTTGCAAAATAGTTCAAGAAGTGATAGACTGTTACAAATGAATCGACAAGCAATAGAATCAAAGCTGGAGGGACTAAACATTGATTTAGACAAAGTTGATGTTGAAGTCAGGAGTGGTGTTAGCCTACTTTATAACCTGATAGAGGATTTATCCTCTACAATTAGGGATATTCAGGCTGAAAATCAGAAGTTAAGAGATGAGATCAATCGATTAAAAGGAGAGCAGGGAAAGCCTGATGTTAAGCCGAAAAACAATGGCAATAAGGAAGGCAACAATGACATTTCATCTGAGAAAGAGCGTAATAATGATAAAGATAAGGAGAAGAACAAAAGGAATAGAGAGCCGAAAGTAGGAAAAATAAAAAAAGACAGAACAGAAGTATGTCATGTTGACAAAGAGAATCTGCCGAGTGATGCTGAATTTAAAGGGTATGATAGTGTTATTGTACAGGACATAAAAATAGAGACAGACAACATAGAATTTCAAAAGGAGATTTACTACTCACCGTCACAGAAGAGGACATATAGAGGTGAGGTACCGAAGGGCTATGAAGGTGAGTATGGTCCAAATGTAAAAGCCATGACCATCATAATGAAGTATGTATGCAATATGTCAGAACCGAAGATATTGGAGTTCTTTAAGAACGTCGGTCTTTATATATCTGGAACAACTATCTCAAACATGCTAATAAAAGACAAAGAGATATTTCACAAGGAAAAAGAGGAGATATATAAGGCTGGATTATGTTCCACTATATATCAACAAATAGACGATACAAGTGCAAGAGTAAACGGAGAGAACCATTATACGCATGTAGTATGTAATGACCTGTATACAGTCTATTTTACCACAAAGCGTAAGGATAGGTTGACTATATAGCACGTTTCGATTGGGTTAAATACAATATCCACAGTGCCTGAACCATCCTGATATATCACTATGCTCTATAAATTCACACGCTTCCTTAATAGCATTGTCCAACTCATCACGAGTTTTTGC
>JADFXO010000291.1 GCA_015233485.1 Nitrospirota bacterium | reverse complement strand
TTCATCCTGGACGTCTGGCCAGGGGCGGGGTACTTTCAAACGATAATTATTCTCCTTCAGCCATCTCAATACTGTTGTATAACCCACTTCATGGTTAAGGTGTTCGCTTAAATAACCATGAAATTTCCTGGCGGTCCAATGGACTTCACCTGCCTCTTGGGGGTTATCTATCAGGTGGCAATATCGTTTACTCTTTTCTTCGTCTATATGGCGTGGCCTACCACTGCTGGTCTTGTCGATGAGACCATCAATACCTTGCTTGTTAAAACGGTTTATCCAATTGTTTAACGTTTTATAAGTGATGAGATTGCTTTCTACTATTGCTTCAAACGAAAATTTGCGTGATAACTGGTAGATTGCAAACATTCGTATATAGTTCTGTTTTCTTGGCGTCGCCTTCATGGCAACTAATAGCTCCTCACTTGTACAATTTTCAAAGTTAGGAGTCCTACGCTTTCTTAACATGGTTATATCATGACATCTTATATTCAAAAAAGTCTAGTTTAGAATCATTATTGGAAAATACTTTCGGTGTTTGCTATAAAACCATTTCACGAGTCATTGCTTCCCGACGGTCTTTTGAAAATTACCGAATTCGAAAGATCGTTTTCTACAAAGTTAGGTACAACTTTTGAGGAATGCGCCCGCCTTATTGCATTAACGGTTCATAAAAACGCAGAACGAGGCCATAGGGTTCGCGGTATGGTTACCGTTGAAGCCATTAAGCGTATAGAAGAAATAACGAGCACAATCGGTAGCGGTGGAATGAAATCGAAATACCCTGAGTTTGTGAAAGAAATTATTGATCTAAGTAAGGACGGTTCCGGCTTTGAGCGAGTTTGTATTGCTGATTTGTATATTGAAACAAAAACTGGTGAGGAATGGTTTTTTGAAATCAAAAGCCCTAAACCAAACAAAGGACAATGTATGGAAGCAACAGGCCGTTTATTGCAAATCCAAGCCATCACTCATAATAAATTCCCGAAAACCAAAGCGTTCTATGCTACCGCTTATAATCCATATGGTGTTGATAAAGAAACTTTTAAACATAGCTTCATTTTAAACTATATGGATTTGGACAATGAAGTTTTAATTGGCAAAGAGTTTTGGGACATGGTCGGTGGAAATGGAACTTATGAGGAGATTTTGAACATTTATCAAGTAGTCGGTAAAGAAAAAGGTCCCGATATGCTCGATCAATTAGCTTTAGGGTATTAGATTATGCATCAGTATAATAACTATATTGTCATTAAGATGCAGAAATTGTCAATATCTCTTTGCAGATGTTACCGGCAAATTAATAATCGTAACAACCGTTACATTTAAGTGCCACCCTCTTGAGATACACCCTCCATCTAATTATCCGCCCTTTGGGGGATAGATAGTTTTGATTTTTGATATTCTGCTTTCGATGTCTTTATTTTCCCTTCTCCACCCGGTTCAGCGGCAGCTCCGTAGAATAATTTTGCGCCAGAATGTCTTTCCGGATCTATCAAAACAAGTTGTTCATCCTCAAATTTTCTGTGAAAACATGGTGAAGCTTCGACCTCAAGCGCCAGGCGCGGAGACAGATACAAGGATTCGACGGTAATATCGTCACGGCCAAGTAAGGTTGCCTGCGACGACCGGCCGGCTTCCAGTTCAATCAAGGTAAGTAAAAGACTGTCCGGTAGAAGTTTACCAAAGGTCTTGTTACCCGTACGGCCATCGTAACTGACCACATAACGAATTTGCCGTTCATTCAACTCCGCCAATGCCGATACATACTCGTCATAAGAGATACCGGTGAAGTAACGTGAATCTTTGTCGCCACATACTCCCTGATAAGGAGGGTCCATATAAACGACATCGTCTTCGTTGACATTTAACAAAACGTCTTTATACTCAAGCGAGGATATTAAGGTTTTTCCTTTTAATAGCATGGAAACACCAAAAATATTTTCTCTCATCGTTTCAGGCTTCGTTCCATGTCGTCTCTTGTCGGGACTTTGATTTAAAAGTCCATCAGAATTATAGCGAACCGATCCCTTTACACAACGGGCAAGCAAGTAAAGAAATAGTCTTGGATCTCTCGTTCTGTTAAAATTCTCTCTAACACGATAATAATGCTCTATGGAATCGCCATGCTGTTGATTCCATATCTTTTGATATGAATTTGCTACTTCGGAAGGACAATTGATAATGAGTCCAAGCAATTCAGCCAACGGCCTATTCAAATCATTTATCCAGTACGAATTAGCCTTCCCTTTTGCAGCACACGCAATTGAGATAGCGTCTGAACCTGCAAAAGGCTCCACGAGTCTCGAAAACCTGCCCGGAACATAACAAAGTATAGCCGATGCAAGATTTCTCTTGCTTCCCTGATATTGAATTGGATGAGGCACTCTCATATTAATCCCTCAAATTCGTCATATAACGGCAATTTGTTCATCCTGAAATAGTACCGATAATATCTCTGTAAATGAATTCTCTATTATAAAATCTGGCTGAATACTGTAAGCTTCCTTTTTCAACTGCTTTTCTCTTTGAACATCTTCTTTAGTCCAATGAGATATTCTGACAAGTTTTTCATAATCGTCTGAATGTAATGTAGAGCCATATTTGGCCCATATACCAAAGACCCCTATCTTTTTTGCCATTAGAATATCACGGGCAATACTATCACCTACGTAAGCAGCTTCATTTAAAGAAACATTCTCCACCTTACAAATCTCTTCAAGTACTAAAGGGTCTGGTTTCATTTGATGGTTGGATAGTTCAGTTATCTTTTCTTCTGGGAATCGATTATTGATCCAGTCTTCGGTCTCAATATTGGGATGCTGTGTTTCTGGTCGCACTCGACAATAAACTCTTATAAAATAATCCTTCAGATTCAGCCGGTTCAACCTATCGACAGCACCGTATATTTGACTATCCGTATGCGCAACTACCTTAATTCCACATTGGATAACATATTCCAAGGTTTGTCGAACACCAGTATGGAGAATAAGATGTTTTATCCTCGCTGAGTTGAAGGCATGAAAAGCAGGATTGAGTTCTGCGAGGATCTTTTTCCTTTCCCAACCCTTAAAATGTTCGTTGACAGTATGTGTTTCTAATAAGGCAAAAGGATGTTCCGTATCATGGTGCCTTTGATGTACTTCGCGGAAATCATCTAATAATTGCTCGCGGTCACAATTCAGGAGCTCGACCACCTTATCAACCATTGCATAAAATGAAGGAACAAAATAAGTTACCCAATCGTACAAAGTATTGTCTAAATCGCAGATTAATAACTTAAATGGCTTATTCATATTCCTCGTATGGTATTTTCAAATCCACACTTGTCGAATCAGTGGAAGTATCAGGTTCTTTAGAATATATTTTACGAACGGTTAGATTTATGTCTTTATCGGTAAATTTAACTATACCATATACATTAGCGTTGTCTAACTGATTATGGCTCGAAGCCACACCAGTACTCCCAAGTGATGCTATAGTAAATTCATGCCACTTCACATTATCTTTTTTTAGTAGTAACGACCTTTTTTCCCTTAATATTTTTGTATGGTGCATATGTCCATGAAGAACAAGATTGACATGTTTTTTTACAATCCAATTACAAAGAGCGCCTGCATCATACACAACACTTGACTGTTGCTCATATACTGCAAGTTCTTGGGGTATAACTGGAACCACGTGGTGATGTAATAAAACAATCCTAAAAGGAAAGATAGATTTTCTCTCATCATCATTCCAACGCATTTCCTTTGCCACGAAATCCTGTTGTTTATTACCAACATATCCATGCCCCTGGAAAACATCTTTAGTTTGGCGCAAGTACGAACTATTCAGACTGCACACATCTACCAGAAAAGTCTTTTCAAGCAATAAACGTCTGCCAGATGATAGATACTCGTTTGGTGTAACAGAAAAAAGCCCTTTATAAAATTCACTATAGTTCTTTTCTGACTCCTCGGTATATTCTGGAACAGGAGTGTTCTTACTCCATGGCTCATCGGAAAAAGCAATATCATGGTTTCCAGGACAGAGGATTATTTGATTAGGACTTAGACTATAGCAACTCATTATGTCTTGCAGAAAATTATGAACTCGTTCAAATTCTTTTTTAGAAGCTTTCCACGTAAGATCTCCCGTAATGATGATACCACCAATTTTGTTTAATTCCTGTGATTGCAGGTCTTTTTGTATTGTTTCAAAAAGGTTATATCCAGATTGCGCACCTTTTTCGTATGGAAAGGCATGGTTACTATCCTCCGAAAAGTGAATGTCCGAAAGCCAAAGCAACGTGGAACTATCGCTTTCTATTATTTTTTCAGGAAAATTCGCTGGATTAACTCTACTTGTATCGTAAAGCAATATTTCATGTGTCTTATCACCACTCTCAAATTCTTTTAAAAACCATATAGTTCTCTCTTGGTGCCGCAACTCATTAAAGGAAAAGACCTGTTTTTTATCAAAGTCTTTAAAAACTGATTTTTTTGTTTCAAATAACTCATCAACCTCAACATATGTCCATTCACGAAGAACTTTTTCATCTTTGATAAAATCACCAATTTCTGTTAACTCATACCATACCTTACATGGTTTCTCTTTATAATAAAGAGGAGTTGACTCCCAATCCGGAGGATCTATTTCCTTAAGACGAGTATCCCACCTTATTGACTTCATTTTTGCTGGATATAGTTTTAGAGTACCAGTATCGAATAAGAAAACATCTAAAGGACCATTACTATCGATGATAGACATGAATTCCCGGAAAGTTTCTTCCGGGACATTTTCTCCGGCTTTATTCCACCACCCCCAAAATACAAAACCTTTTTCCTCTATCACTTTTTTGTGTAGTGCTATAGTGTCTCCGGATTTAGTGGAAAGATCCCGGAAACGCAATATCATCCGTTGTATGGTCATAAGCCACCTCTTAGTGATGCATTTATTTTCATAGTAATCTAAATATCAATTCTGACAATATTCGGTATCTGGATGAAGTATAACCCCATATTGTATACCGTTTACCGTTACGGTGGAATTCTTGTCTTGCAGGAGCTTGTTCAGTTCATTTTTCAATTCCCCGACAATTTCCCCAAACTTCATATGTAGCAGCACCGGCAGATCGCCTCTTTTCAGTACGTCCATAACAATCCGG
>JADFXO010000290.1 GCA_015233485.1 Nitrospirota bacterium | reverse complement strand
TCCACATTTGCAGGTAACTTTTGACTCAGAGTGTGCAACTCAAAACCCCAAGGCCACTTTTATAATGCCTATCCACCCACTGGTTAAGCAGGCGGCAGAGTTTTTCAAAATACAGCGAAAAGCCATAACCACATTAAAAGTCGAAGATGATAGCGTCAGTTCGGGACAGTACAAATTTGCGATTTACCAATGGCGTTTCCATGGCATCAGGGAAGATATGGCTTTTAAGTCAATCGCTTCATCCGATATTGTGAATGAACATCTTAACCGCCTGTTGGAAATATCAATAGATTGCTTTAACGTCAATAATGACAAGGCAGCCTCTGACTTACATTTATGGGATGAATTGGATGGGCAACACTATAAAATGTGGTCTGAGGCTCTTAAGAAGCATCGTCAACGGACTCAGGAATTAGCAGAATATCGGAGAGAAAGTTTATCGACAAGCCATAATGCACGAATTGCGCTTCTTGAGGAGCAACTTATGCAAGCAAATAACGAAAATATTAAAAGAATGCGCCTGTCTCAAATCGCTGCTGCTAAAGGAGACTATGCCCGACATATTAAGGATTTAGATATAGCTATTAATAGTGCAGACATTACTACTCATCTGATAGCTTATGGAGTAATGCATATTTCAGGAGGTTTATGAAATGCCATGTAATTATAAAGAAATATGTGAAGATAATATTCGAAGACGAGGAGATGAATTTGACGACATTGGTATGCTCATATCTGAACAACTCTACAGTAACAGGGCACATTTCATCTATGAATTACTACAAAATGCCGAAGATGCCCTTGAAAGGCGTTTCAGACTAAATCACACCGATAATTCTCCTAACAAAGTCCAGTTTATACTTTTCCAAAATAGATTAGAATTCAGGCACTTTGGCGTACCGTTTAATGAAGAGGATGTCAAAGGCATATCTGATGTTTTAAAAGGAACCAAAAAAGAGGATTTTGTCCAAATAGGGAAATTCGGAATTGGTTTTAAATCGGTTTATGCTTTTACAGCCTCTCCAGAAATTCATTCAGGTGAAGAACATTTCGTTATTAAACGATATATTCGTCCGGAGACTAAACAATCCGATATTGAAATAGCAGTAAACGAAACCGTATTTAATTTTCCTTTTGATCATAAAGAGTTAAGAGCGGAAGATGCTTTTAATCTCATCTTAGGCAAGTTACGGGATCTTGGTCCAACAGTATTGCTGTTTTTGAAAAGAATTAATGAAATCGAGTGGAGTGTAGAGCCTGATGGAGAGAAAGGATATTATTTTAAGGAATCTATCACCAATGATAAGTTTAAGTGTCTGTCCCATGTAAATGTAATCGGGGACAATAGCGGTGAGGAGGAAGACGAAAAGTGGCTAATCTTCGAACGACAAGTATCAGCCCCCGATAAATGTCAGCATCGAGTTGAAATCGGTTTCCATTTATCCGTCGCCAAAGATGGTCGGGAACATATATTAAAGCGTAATAATGCACCGTTAGTGGTCTATTTCCCTACAGAAAAGCTTACCATGTTTGGTTTTCTCGTCCAGGGACCGTACAAGACAACACCAGCACGCGACAACATTCTTAAGGACGATGATTGGAATAAAACTCTGATTAATGAAACGGCCTGTCTTCTTGCAGAGCTGCTGCCAATACTGAAGGAGTTGAATTTGTTAACGGTCACTCTGCTTGAGACAATGCCCATAAGAACAAGTGACTTTCAGGAAGAATTTAAACCAATTGTCAATGCTGTTCGCGAAATTCTTATAAAAGAAGAATTGCTTCCAACTGATGATAATAATTTTGTATCTGCGCAAAATGCAAAGTTAGCCAGAGGTGAGTGGCTGCGCAAGGTATTGGGAAATGAGCAGCTCAAACAGCTTTTTAAAACAGATAGCGATATAAAATGGATTACCGGTGAAATTACTGACACCAGGATTGATTTATGGAACTACTTACGTGAGCAGTTGGATATTGATGTGATAACTCCAGATAGTTTTGCCAGCAAGGTAGATTCTGACTTTTTTGAAAAACAGAATGATGAATGGTTCATAAAGTTTTATAAACAGCTTATAGGGCAAAAATCTTTATGGAATAAAGGATATTATTGGGCGAACTACACTAACGGACCTCTTCTTAGAAAACGTTTTATTCGTTTACAAAATGACAAACATGTTGAACCTTTCAATAATGATGGAACGCCTAACGCCTATCTTTCAGTAGCAAAACAGAATAACTCTTTATTGCCAATTGTCAAACTTTTAATTACAAATGATGTGGACGCAAGCCGTTTTCTCAAGGAATTAGGCATTCCTGACGTGGATATTGTAGCAGAGGTGATTGAACATATAATTCCTAAATATTCAACTCCGTCGTGTGGTGTTCCACTTGAAGAACATTTGTTTGATTTAGAAAAAATATTACAGGCATACAAAACTGATTCTTATGAGAAAAATCAACGGTTGACAAATGCCATTAAGAAAGCAAATATTGTTTTAGCCACAAATGCTGACACAGATATAACTATATATAGGAGACCCAATGAGGTATATTTTAATGACAACGCATTAAAATTATTTTTTTCTGGTAATAACGACGTAGGATTCGTCAGTTCGGACTATCACGTATCCGTGATAAATATGCTTAAGGGTCTTGGTGTAAGTGGGGACATTAAATTAGTCAGGAAGGAACTTGATTACAGAGGGTTTATAATAATAGCAGATTATCACGGTTACCACAAACGTGGTCTGAATGGGTTTGATCCTGACATGATCGTAGAAGGATTAGAACATGCTTTATCCGCTCCATCATTAGAAAAGAGTGCATTTATATGGAATCACATTGCTATTCCATATAGTCATTACATTCGGGGAACAGTCGAGCAATCATCAAGACAAACATATGAGGACTGTATCAGAGAAGAATGTATATCAAGGTTTGGTCGATTATTAATTGAAAAAGCGTGGTTACCTGGTCAAAAGGATACTTATACGACACCGGACGGGTTAAGTCTCAACGAACTGCCTGAGTTATTTATGCGGGACGATAAACTGGCAGAACAATTGGGTATGAAAAAAGATACTACAGTCTTGCTTGCTGAAAGCGTTGGGGTTCGCTATGAAGACATTGAGCTGATAAAAAAATATCCTGACGAGTTCTCACAATGGAGAGATTCTATGATGGCAATCAATAGAAAGCCGCTATTTCCTGACCAGCCAGCGCCACACCCCATGCGTCGGCAGCAAACGATAGCAGAGCAGCTTGACAATTCACTAGAGATTACGTATGAAAAATGTGAGAGAAACGTTCGGACTAGCGAGAATTCAATTAATCAGGAGCTATGGCTTAGAATTCATTATACAAATGATGATGAACAGATGGTTTGTCAGATATGTAAAGAAGAAATGCCATTTAAGAAACGTGATGGAAAATATTATTTTGAATCGGTACAGGCGTTTTCCAATGACTATTTAATTAAGGAGCACGAGGCACAGTACCTGGCGCTGTGTCCATTATGCGCTGCTAAGTACAAAGAATTTGTGAAGCGTGATTCGGATGTTATGAGTGCTCTATATGAAAGACTAAAAAAATCAGAGCAGCTAGAGCTATCTATAAAGTTGGGAGACACGTAAACAAGTGTCAGGTTTGTAGAGAAACCTATCTTGGACATAAAGACGATACTCAGAATATGTGAAAATTCATAACACCATATTAAGATAGGGAGGCTTAGAAAAATTCGTGAGAATACTTATTGATGAAAGAAGTCAACTAAGCGTCATGCAATATATGGATAACAATCGAATTCTAATATACTTGAGAGTACCGTTGCGAATCCAAACGACTTGTCGTTCTTAATTGTCATATTACGAAATCTCATAGATAGTCATCTGTTAATTCCCAAATACCTTCTGGTGAATCATCCTTGAGAATACCTTCTGCGTACACCATTGTATAGCGTTCATTCTTAATAGCAATCTCCCAACAATATCTACCATCTTTATTGAATTCCAAATCACCAGGTAACAGCCTGTCTTTCATATTCTGACCTATCTCTTTCATGATATCATTTACCGTCGCCTTGCCGCCAAACTTTTTTAAGGCACGGATAAGTTCCTCTCTGAATGTATTTCTATCAGTCATTTTAGATGTTGCAACCATACCGTGTTTTATCTTTGGAAAGCGAGTGTTGTCTTGACTAAGCCTCGTTCTAATATCCGTGAAAATGTTTTTAAACTCTTCAGCTAAACGATGCAGAACATCCTTTTTTCCAATTTTAATGGAGTTGATAGTAGTCTGCTGTGTATTTATTTCATCTATGGCTAATTTCAGATTAATTTTTTCGTCTCTAAGAGCCTCAGGTATCGGAATTGACATTTTCTCAAGTCTATCTATGGTTTTTGATATCTCCCTCAACTGGACTTTCATTTGCGCTAGTTCAAGACTGTTGTTATCAGAATCGAGCTGTTTGATCACCTCGCGACATAGATCAATAAGTAGATTTGGCTCATTAACGTAACGTTCAATATCTTTGTGATCAGCCATCATTATCCCTATAGTTTGTAGCCCAGATATTTCCGCTACCTATTTATTGATAATAGATTCCACCTTAGCTATCTGTTCATCTGCTATTATACCCAAGTCCGTACCCTTTGACAAGTACCATCTGAGCAGTCCACTCAGTAAATTTATTCTTACAGTAAAAATAAGATATCACGAGAAGTTGCAGTGATTAAGCCGAACCCAAGGTATTTCTCTACGCCTTTAACCGTAGCGGGAACGATAGATTCAGAGGAAGTAATTTTGAAATGCTCACCAAACTTAGGATGGTTATGCCATTCCCCTTTTAGTTTTAAGACTTCACCAGGCCTTACGGAAAGGAGATTACCTACAACCGTACAAGGTCATGCCTGTCCCAAACCTTCATTTTAGCGATAGTGTAGGCGTTCTCCACGCTGTGGTATGTGATTCTCTCAACTTGTCCTTTAATCTCTACAAGCACCGTAAGCCATTACCTCGGTAGATATAGGGAGCAGAATTATTGTAGTCTATCCCTTCTTCGAGAGCACAAATTTACAAGCATTTACAAAATCATCCGTATTCCACCCGATAGTTGAGGACATGGCCAACAGTTCATTATTCTCCGGCCCA
>JADFXO010000028.1 GCA_015233485.1 Nitrospirota bacterium | reverse complement strand
CTTCAGTCGTTACAATTGGAAATCAAATAGTATGGGAAAATGGAGGCTGAATGAAATAAGATTCATTTTTTAGAACTCTACCTCTTTTGGGGTGAAAAAATGTCTTGACTTTTGGGTAGCATTACACCTCTACTCAGAAATCGATAATGAGACTGCAGAACGATGTCAATCATTTGATGCAAAATCTAAGGCTATGCTGCGGGAACGATTAGAACGCAACAAGGATCCAAAACTGTTTCTCGACGAAAACAAGAAATTGGCATGTGTTGATTCAACAATGGCAAAAAGAATGTCAAGTAGAGATTTTTTTGTTATATATGACAACGGTACGGGAGTATCTTTTAATGAAGAGATTAAAAGGCATATTAAGGAGAACTGTCCAAAATTTCTTAAATATACGGGATGATGTGATGTTCTCACTCCGCTACAAAAGATGTTCGCTATGATAAGGAAAGGTTTTTCAGCAGAACAAGGATCAATTCTCTCCGGTTTCAGACCTGCTGACGACACTTTCCAAACAGGCGCAGTTAAAGGCGGTCGGGTTTGTTAAGTTGGTTGACTAAATTTTTTCCTTGTGTTATGCTCAAACTATGAGCGTGATAGCGATACCTAAACCGTTACGTGAGAAGTTAGGCGATGAGGCCACTGACAGCCTGATCAAAGTCCTCAACGATGCTGAATCAACATCACGTAAGGACTTAGCCACCAAAGAAGACCTCGCCAAACTTGAAACCAAACTTGTAGAGAAAATTGGCGATACTAAAGCTGAAACCTTAAAGTGGATGTTTATATTTTGGGCAGGTCAATTAGCGGCCATGTTTGTAATGTTCAAGTCTTTCATTAAATAATCTGCAATAGCTACAACTTAATCGGGCAACGTGTTATAATAACTCCGTTATAAATACAAATCACAATACAAGGAGGTCTTTCCCATGGCAGACAAGAAATTCGTGTTCATCATCACTCATTCATTCGATAACCCCGATATCGCGGCGGGAGCCTTGCAGCTTGCCGTCAATATGAAGGCGTTTGATACGCAGCTGGACTTTTTCCTTATGGATAGAGGGGTTCTGTTGGCGAAGAAAGGTTTTTCTGACACCCTCGTCTGGCAGAATAAGGATCAATTCTCCCCTGTTTCAGACCTGATAACGACACTTACCGAGGATTTAGGCGCGAAGTTTTATATCTGCGCCTCTTGCGTTAAGCACTATGGACTTGACAAGGCAGAACTAATCCCAAACTCAGAGATTAAGCCCGGGACGTTTCTTGGTGAAATGCTCCTTGAGCGGCAGGGACTGACGTTTTAGAGTTTCAGGTGTTTTATTGTGAAACGGGGAAGGGCGGCCTTCCCCGTTTATGTTGAGCAAGTTTTAAGAGGGTAGGGGCTATGCTGATTTGACGGCTACTTTCCTGGTGTCTTTTACCGCCTCGGCCGTCTTGGGCAGCTTTATCGTCAGGATCCCTTTTTTGAACTCCGCCTCCACCTTGTCATCCGCTATCGCGCACGGCAGCGGTATTGTCCTCACAAATGACCCGTACGAACGCTCCATGTGATAGTAGTTCGTTCCCTTGTCCTCTTTCTCCTCTTTCTTTTGTCCTTTCAGCGTCAGTGTGTCTTTAGTTAGGGATACGTCGATGTCTTTTTCGTCCATGCCGGGAAGCTCCGCCGTTACCTTTATCTCTGTGTCGGTCTCCAGCACATTGACGTTTGGGTTGAATCCCATAGTGCCGCTCCAAAATGGATCCATGTCAAAACCCCTGAAAACCCCGTTAAAGACATCGCTCATCTGCCGCTGTAAGGCGGTGAATGGGTCTTTTTCCTCACGTCTCGCGGGGACGCTGTCCTTATTAAATCCCCACGGTACAAGTTCTCTTAATTTCATGCTGTTCACCTCCTGTCAACGCCTGTTTGCTTAGGCCGCCCTGACTTCTATCTTCTTTGTCTTTGCGGCTTCGGCCTTCGGTAATACGAGTTTCAACACCCCGTTTTTCACCGTCGCCTCTATGCGCTGCCTGTCTACTTCCTCAGAGAGAGTAAAACTCCTCCGGTAATCGCCTATCCCATATTCAACGTATGAGGCCCGGTATTTCTCCGGCACATCCAAATCTACCTTGCCGTATATCGTCAGGACGTTTTTCTCAAGCGTTATGTCGATAGACTTATCGTCCACGCCCGGCATGTCCGCCGTTACAACGATCTCGTTTGTCTTTTCGACTATGTCCACGGCCGGGGTGTACACCTTAACCGCCCTTGTGTGCTCGGCGCCGTCGTATGCCTCCGCCTCTTTCACATCTAAAGTATCTGCCATATTTAATTACCTCCTTAGGTTTAGTTTGCTGATATCGTGATTTTCTTAGGCTTGTCGGCATCTGCCCTCGGCAGCGTTACCGTTAAGACACCCTTTTCGAGCTTCGCGCTCACCGTATCGCCGTCTACTTCATACGGCAGCTCAATTGCCCTTACGAAATTCCCGTAGCGGCATTCCCTGCGATGGCAGCAGTCATCGTCTTTGGCCTCCTCAGTAGTCCCGCGAGTACCCTTTAACGTAAGCATCCTGCCAACTACCGTAATGTCGAGGTCTTTGGCGTTGACACCCGGCAGCTCAGCCGTTACCATCACTTCCTCTTCGTTTGTCCAAAGGTTTATCGCCGGAAACTCCCTCTCCGCCGCCGGGCGTTCGGTTAAACCTGCGACAAGCCTCTGCATCTCATCCTGCATCTGTTTCATCCTGTTTTGAACTGCATCATATCCACCCCAGCCGTATTGACCATACCGGTTAAGTCCGCCTAACCCTCTCCTTGTAAGTCCTGCCAGATCTGAAAATAACATGTTCACTAACCTCCCTCATCGTATTATCTAATTGGGGTTCATAACCCCGCGTTTGCTCATTTACATGTATAGAAGCAAATATCGTGCCAGAAGATAAATCCCTTTATTTACAGGTGGTTACCGGAACTATAAGAAGTTATGATTCAACTCTGTAGGCCAAAATGGCCTATCGCCGGGCCAAGTCGCGGCAAAATGAAGTGATTTAAAAGAGGAATCGTCTAATAGGCCATTATGGCCTATGGGTCAATTTGGCCGGTTTCGCTCAGTTTGCGGCGCAGTGTGCGTATCCCTATCCTTAGTATTTTCGCCGTCTGCGTGCGGTTGTTGCCTGCGTGTTTGAGCGTTTCTCTGATGATTATATTCTCGGCCTCGGGCAGCGTGGTTCCTATGGGTATATATATACCGTCCCTGATGAGCTCCCTTTCGTGGGTTTGAAAGATGTGAGGTTGGGGTTCTGTGTCTTCGAGGTGTGGTGTGAGATGTATTGGCAGCACCTGTTTTGTATCGTGCGGCAGGACTGTGGCCACTCTGGTCATGACGTTTCGAAGCTCACGAACATTGCCTTTCCACGGCAGGCCTTCAATGAGGTCTATGGAGGCCGTCGATAGGGGTGGATATGGCGGGTGCACACCCATTTCCGCAAATGCCCGTCCAAGGAAGTGAAATGCGAGATATGGAATATCCTCCACACGCTGTCTCAACGGGGGCAGGTGTATGCGCAGGATATTCAGACGGTAGTACAGGTCTTCGCGAAACAGGCCGTCGGCGACTGCCTGTTTTAGGCCGACTCTTGTGGCGGCTATGACGCGCACATTTATAGGGATTGGGCGTTCACCGCCTACGCGGTAGATGTGGCGCTCTTCAAGGACGCGCAGGAGGCGCACCTGCAAGAGAAGCGGCATGTCGCCTATTTCATCTAAAAACAGAGTGCCGTTGCTGGCCGCTTCAAATTTCCCTTTCCTCGTTTTCGCGGCCCCCGTAAATGCCCCTTTTTCGTGTCCGAAGAGTTCGCCCTCAATCAGTCCCTCTGGGATAGCCCCGCAGTTGACGGCCATAAACGGGCCGCCCGCCCGTTTGCTTAACACATGAATCGCGCGTGCGACGATTTCCTTACCCGTGCCGGTCTCACCGGAAATCAGCACCGTTTGGTTTGACGCGGCAACTGAGGGAAGGTTCTCAAGTGCCGCGCGCATCGCCGGGGAGCGAAATAAAAAGTATGGCCTCAGTTTATTTATCAGCGGGTCTGTTACTGTGAGGGCGGTGCTGCCGCCTTGCCGCTTTATGAGGCGTGTTTCGACCATCTGGATAAAACGCATGGGGTCTATCTGCTTATTAATGTAGTCCTCTACGCCGGGGGCAAGTATCTCTGCGGCGTCTCCCTTTGAGCTGTCTGTGGCAAGATACACGACGGCCTTTCTGGTTAACGAATCTACCAGTTCTTGTGTCTTTCTATTAAATTGGGCAAACAGGGCGGCATCGGCAAGGACGACATCAACTGCCCTGTGGGCAACGAACTTTAGTGCGTCCCCAGGGACATCTACCCGAAACACCGCCCCGCCGTATTCCTTAAACGCCTCTTCAACGGCGGTAAAGGCATCGGGGCCGCCCCCGGCTATGAGTAACGAAAGTCCGCTCAGGTCCGGGTGCGCCATCACACCGTATCAAATTTCTCAACTGTTTTCACTGCACCTTTTGCCGCAGTCATTTATTGTCAGACATACCCGAAAGAAACGGCCTGATAAGCTCAATAGGCAGCGGGAATATAATCGTCGAGTTTTTCTCCACTGCTATCTCGGACAGGGTTTGGAGGTATCTTAACTGCAAGGCGGAGGGCACGGCAGAGAGTGTCCTGGCCGCTTCGGTGAGTTTTTCTGATGCCTGCAACTCACCCTCGGCGTGGATAACCTTTGCCCTTCTTTCTCTTTCCGCCTCGGCCTGCTTTGCGATAGCCCTTTGCATCTCAACCGGCAGATCAACGTTTTTTGTCTCCACTGCGGTAACTTTAATCCCCCACGGCTCGGTCTGGGCGTCTATTATGCGCTGAAGGTCGACGTTTATCTCGTCTCTCTTTGACAATAAATCATCAAGGTGGCCCTGTCCAAGGACGCTTCGAAGTGTGGTCTGTGCAATCTGGCTTGTGGCGAAGTAATAATCCTCGATTTCAGTTACCGCCTTTATAGGGTCTATTACCTTGAAATACACAACGGCATTTACCTTAACCGATACGTTATCACGTGTTATTACGTCTTGTGACGGTACATCCATTGTTATTGTCCTCAGGCTGATTCTGACAAGCTTGTCAACGCCGGGCAGGATTATCACCAGTCCAGGGCCTTTGACGGGTATCACCCTTCCAAGCCTGAACACAACGCCCCTTTCGTACTCGTTCAGGATTTTTATAGCGCTCCATAAGAAAAACACTACCAACATTAGTACAAATAAACCCGATGACCCTGTTATCATAGCAAAAACCCTCCATAAACTGACTTTAATTAGATTTAGAAGGATAGCCTCCCTTTTTATAATTTAGGAGCCACCTTAAGCCTTAGGCCCGTGACCTCCACGACTATGACCTCTTTCCCTTTGTCGATTGGGGCGTCGCTCCTGCACTGCCACAGCGCCCCGTTTACCATGGCCATTCCGCCGGTACTGTCTATGGCTTCTACCGCCGTGCCCGCGGCACCCACAAGGCTTTCGACGCCGGTAACCGGTTTTCTCTTGTACGCCCTATACGAAAGCCCCACAATCACACTGAAAAACACTACGGTTACTATAACCGATATGGCGATTATATACAAGGACAGTTTGAAAAACGGCGACGACTCCTCAAACAGCATTAACGACCCCATCGTCATTGAAATTATCCCTCCTATTGTCAGCGCCCCATGTGAGACAACCTTAAGCTCTAAGATGAACATCACAAGGGCAAGCAAAATCAGAAACAATCCCGCGTAATTCACTGGCAGCGTCTGAAAGGCGTAAAACGAGAGGATCAATGAAATCCCTCCGGCAATGCCCGGAAACATTGCCCCCGGGTTTGACAACTCAAAAAACAGGCCATACATCCCTATCAACATCAGTATGTAGGCTACGTTAGGGTCTGAGATTACGCCTAAAATAGCCAGACGCCACCCCATCTCGTCTCTTACCACCGATGCCTTTGAGGTGTTGAGGACAATAGCCGTATTGTTGTCCATTTTTATCTGCTTGCCGTCGATTTTTTTCAGCAGGTCACCGAGGTCGTCTGCGACCACATCTATGACGCCCTGCCTGAGGGCCTCCCCGACCGTCAGGGAAACGCTTTTCCTTACGGCGTCCTCAGCCCATGCCGCGTTTCTGTTTCTTATCCGGGCAATCGATTTTATATATGCAACGGCGTCGTTTTCCGCTTTTTCGGAGGAGGTCTTATCCAGCTTTCCACCGATTGTGACCGGATGTGCAGCCCCGATATTTGTGCCCGGTGACATAGCGGCTATGTGGGCCGCCATCGTGATAAATACACCGGCGCTGGCCGCGCGCGCCCCCGACGGCGACACATAGACGACAACCGGCGTCTTGCTGGCACTTATCTCCTTTACTATCTGCCTCATGGATGTATCCAGCCCGCCAGGCGTATCCAGCTCGATTATCAGGGCAGCCGCGGCAGTCTTATTGGCCTTCTCTATTGATTTTGCGATATACTCCGACGACACCGGGCCGATAGCGCCGCTTACCTTAATAACCGTGACTACTTTACCATCTTCTGCGAATGCGACGGCCGCGCCCATCAGCACTGCGGCCAGACAAAACGCGGACATCAGGTATCCCGCCGCGGTTGCCGATTTGTTAACGATATTCATTTTCATGTTTTGCCCTCTGCTCTGTTGTTGTGGATAAATCTACTACTTAATTATATATTATCTAAGTATATACTATCTAAATATTTTTTAGTATTAAATGCGTGGGTGTGATGTTAATTCTGAACACGCGGGCAGGCCTGTTTTGCGGTGTACGGCCAATCCTGTTGACAGAGGCGGCTGCTGATTAGACTTTTGATATAAATATTTTCAAGAAAAAACTTTACTTAGTTTTAGGAAAGTGATATACTAACCAAACTTGGCCTTCCATGTCTTACAGTAGCGAAGGGCAGGCATAATATAAACTCACAACAGCGGCTGATAAGGCCGAAAAACAACAGCGGCCTGTAGGCCGAAAAACAACAGCGGCTGATAAGGCCGGAAAAACAACAGGAGGACTTAGATGAAAGTACTAAAGGGTTTAGCAGTACTGGTGTTGGTGTTGGCGAGTGTGTTGGTTATGAACACACATGCGCAGGCGGCTGCGTATTGTTGGGTAGGACAGGATGGTAACGCAAGTCAGATTCATTACATCAGACTCTCGTTAGCGAATTATGGAAACGGACACTATTTGATGTCTGGCACGGACACAGTTTACAGCGCGACAACCTTCGCGGCGTTGAGTGTATCGGAAATGAGCGGGCCGTTGGAAGTAACGAGTAACAGCAAGACCCAAGTGAGCACAGTGGCCGTATCTTTGACCAGTGTCGGCGGTGGGACAACCGATTTATCTGCGACGCGTATTCAGATGTTGTTAGACGCCAATTTGATGAGCGGGGTTTACTATCGTACGTTTACTGATTACGCCGCTACGAACACATCAGAGACAAGGTATGACGGGGCAGCGACGCTTACAGTATGTTCATCATACTAGACTGAACTGAAAACCGTTTGTCCATGGGGCAGGCGAAGAAGAATAAACAGGAGGGCATTTAATGAAAGCATTGAAGATAGTGTTGGCAGCCTTTGTTATTGTGGTAGGGTTAAGCGCGTTGGCGTTTGCGAATGTAGTTGGATCGGACTTTTGCTGGAACATGGATGATGGCAAGTCCAATGAGGTATATTTTTTAAGGGTTGGAGTGGTGATGTTCGACGGAGGGCATTATTCGTTATCGGGATCAAAGACCGTAATGACCCGCGCGGGAGCCAAGACTTCGACACAGTTGGTTTCGGGCAGTCTGGAATCTACAGGTTCGGGCTACATGATGTCACTAGGCGTAATGGGCCCGTTGGTACCAAATTCGAACTCGTTGTTGGTTGAGGATGTGCACTTGATGTTGGATGCGACATTTACCGGTTATTATTATAGGGTAAATTCGTCAGAGGCAAAATTTTCAGGGCTAGCGATGCCTGCCATATGCCCGTAATTTTGTGGATGATTATCTTCACCTGTTAAGGGTGGGGAAAAAAAGATAAAGGCTTAAAAAAATGCAAAAAGGAGGCTGTTTGATGAAAGTAATAAGGGTATTGGCAGCAACTGTGGTGTTAGTGTTATGTGTATTGGCGTTGGGTATGGAAAAGAGTGAGGCAACGGAGTTCTGTTGGCTGCTGACTGACAGCACAGCCGGGTCATATTCATATATGAAGCTGGGCTTGTCGTATGTCGGCGACAACGATTCGAAAAGTTCGTTAGGCTATAATTACTACGCGGCAGCGGGAATAAAGGCACAGGTTTACACGACTTCTCCATTCGTGACAAACATGCAGCTCGTAGACGGAAGCTTTTCCCTGACGAGTACCACGAAATTTGAAGCCAAACTACACGTAACCGGCATAGCGGGTTATTCAGACGTGACGGCGGCTCCTCAGCTGAACGTGACCCTCTTGCACATGACTCTGAATCCGAATACGTTCAACGGCACGTATACTCGCGTGACCACAGTAGCGACATCTTCAGGCTCAACGACCCAAAAGGATTTCGCTGGAAAAGCCAATTTAGTAACTTGCAAATAAGTCACATGTAGGTATATTTAAAGGCCGGGTTTATCCCCGGCCTTTTTTTTGGTGCTCCCGGCACGGGCGCATACTTGGTGGTGGAAGTCCACTCCGGGGGCTGATAGCGCCAACAAAAGGCAAGGGTGTCCGTCGCGAGGCGGAATCTGAAGGAAGCCAGCCGGCAAAGCTCCGGTCTGACGGTCTACTCACCCCTAACTTTACGATAGGTTTATTAGTTCTGTCAGTGTTTCTGCATCTTCTGTAATATCCTTTGGAATCCAATTTCCATCATAAAGTCTGTTTAATGCCTTTTCTACGTCATCTATTGTAAACTTATCAAGTTTCCATTCTTGAATGAATTCAAAAACTTCATTATTTGTACCAACAAGCCCGCCTGCAACAAGAGATACCCACGCCAGATAGACCGTAGAGAGCAATTCGATTTGAGACACCGACTCATCTTTTAGAAAATTTACGGCCCTATCAATGTATTTTCGCGCTTTATTCAAGTCAATCCCTACGTCTGACGATTCGACAGTTTCGGTCCAGTCTTGTTCATCAATTATTCTTAGATCCGAACGTGCTATTGTAGGTGAAGCATCCCTGACAAAAATACCCTCTAATCTTTCAACGTTGAATTTTAGTTTATGATCATATGGCCCATATTTATACTTTTCAAAATTGAGTTTGATTGGCAAGCCCGCCATTTGAGAGAAAAAAGCTATTTTTTGTAACAATAATCTGCCTATTTTTATATTATCTATCGGAAACGCATTCCTTGCTATACGTATCATTTCCCCAGTATATATTAAGGCAGCAGTTATTTTGACCTTATCTTTATCCCTATAAGGATTATTACCCGATATACGGTCATTGTTTTGTAATGGCTCATAAACTTCAATGTTTATCGGAATATCTCCCAAGTATTTTTGAATCAACCTCCGAACTCTATCCCATCTCAGGCCCCCAAGTCCACTGCCTAAAGGAGGAATTGCGATTGAACTTATACCCCATGTAGAATAGTTATCACGTAATGCAATCAATCCTTCTTCTATGAATTCATATTTTGATGAGTTTTTCCAATTATCTTTTGTTGGAAAACACAATATTTTCCTATGCAAATAGTCATAAAAAAATAACGTGCCCTTCCTTAGCTCTCCCCTTTTACAAGCCTTAGCGTATTCTTTAAACATCTCAGGGAATCTTTGTTTAAACTCCTTTGCCAAACCCTTGCCCATTACTCCGGCACAATTAACCGTAGCAACGAGAGTCTGTGCCTCTGATTTAAAAATATCTCCCATCATGAAGTTAATCATCGTAATAGTACTCCTTAATTACAAGAGTTTTTCTGATTATTTTTTGTGAATTAAGCATGTTGTCAATCATTATTTGTACTTCTCTATTATATACTACGAACCCACTTATTTCATCAATATTTACTTTATTTAGTTTCAATACCTCTGCCTGTTTTCGCCGCTTAAATTCGTCACCTTTATCACTATAGTATTTTGCCTGTACGGCCTCTACATCAATATTTTTTTAAATCTATCTTGCCATGAAAAAAATTAGTCCCACGTGAACTTGCATTTCCATTAGTGTACCATACATTTGCCTTCCCGATAATATTCCAATCGACTATAACGTAAACCATATCTTTCTGTTCGAACCCCTTGCCTATAACTGCATATAACATAGGAGGACGTGCCCCAAGAAACATAGGAACGCAGTCATGTAAGCTTATGTTTGTCTCGGGAATTAAAATATTTGCGCGCCTGTCTTGGATATTCTCATGTGAGACATCATTGATTTTTATCTTTTTAGTTCGTATTTGATTCTTACTCAATATGCCATTTTTAAGTATTGACGATACGTTTTGTACATGAGTCAAATGAAAGATACATCTATTTATTTGAATAAGCGAATATGCCATAATTTATAATCCTAAGTTATCCTGTGGACATCGGCCCACCGCTATATAATGGCGGAGAGGGGGGGATTCGAACCCCCGGTGGAGTCACCCCCACAACGGTTTTCGAGACCGCCGCCTTAAACCGCTCGGCAACCTCTCCTTAGTTCTACGAAAAACTCCTTTAACAGCCCCGCGCACTCCCGCTCAAGCACGCCCTTTGTTACCTCCGCGCGATGGTTCAGACGCTCATCCGTCAACAGCGTAAACAGGCTGCCCGCCGCGCCACCTTTTATGTCGGAACATCCATATACTACACGGCTAATCCGCGCGTTTACAATCGCCCCGGCACACATCACGCACGGTTCTTTCGTCACGTATAGGGTCATGCCGGAAAGCCGCCATCCTTCGGCGCTCCTTGCAGCCGCCATCCTTATCGCCGTCAACTCGGCATGTGCCGTCGGGTCAGAAAGCCGCTCCTTTTCGTTTCCGGCCGCGGCGATTATCTCGCCAGCACCGTCAACGACCACCGCACCAACGGGAATCTCACCCACGGAAAACGCCCTCCGCGCCTCTGTTAGCGCGCGCCCCATGTAATATATGTCCCGCTCCTTCGATTCCTCATCCATTCCTCTGAATTATACACGAAATTATAAATTAAATCACTTGAAATTATTTATTATGTTCATTTATACTTGTACTTTGATAAGAGGCGGGCAGAGCGGTTCTACGGGCAGTGTGCCAGAGTAGTGTGTTATATAAGGGTAATTTGACTGCTATCATGTCAAATCAAACAATTTTATCAAGCTTAATGGAGGAAATCATGGGCAGATGGAGGGAATCATGAGCAGAAAAATGGTAATAATGGATGGGTGCGGGGCGTGTGCGCATGTCGTTCACGCAACAAGCGAGATCGTAACGATCTATCCGATAACACCGTCCAGTCCGATTGCCGAGCATTGCGACGCTAAAAGCGCCGCCGGCAAAGTCAACATATGGGGTAATGTTCCAAAGGTCGGAATGATGCAGTCAGAGGCTGGAGTTGCCGGCGCCGTACACGGGTCGTTAGCCGCAGGTGCGCTTGCCACGACCGTAACGGCATCGCAGGGACTTTTACTAGTCGTTCCAAACATGTATAAAATCGCCGGTGAACTGACTCCCACAGTGTTCAGCATCACCGCGCGGTCACTAGCCGCACAGGGACTCTCGATATTCGGCGACCACAGCGACGTCATGGCCGCAAGATCCACAGGATTTGCGATGCTCTGTTCAAAAGACGTCCAGGAGGCAATGGACTTCGCCTTAATCGCACAATCCGCAACACTTGAGTCACGCATACCGTTTATGCACTTCTTCGACGGCTTCAGAACCTCTCACGAGGAGGCCAAGATTGAAGAGCTGACCTTTGACGACATGAAGGCAATGATAAACAACGACTATGTCTTTGCCCATCGTGCAAGGGGGCTATGCCCGGACAAACCCACTATTCGCGGCACGGCTCAAAATCCAGATGTTTATTTCCAGGGCCGCGAAACGGTAAATCAATTCTACAACGCAGTCCCCGGCATAGTGCAAAAGGCAATGGACAAGTTCGCCGGTCTGGTCAATCGCCAGTATAAACTCTTCGATTACTACGGCGACCCCAAAGCAGAACGCGTGGCCGTCATCTTAGGCTCGGCAGGCGACGTTATGTTAAGCACGATAAACTATCTTAACGCAAAGGGCGAGAAGCTCGGCCTCATCCAGGTCAGGCTCTACAGGCCATTCGATACTGCTGCCCTGATGTCAGCGCTCCCCTCCACAGTAAAGTCCATAGCTGTATTAGACCGCACAAAAGAACCCGGTGCGTCGGGCGAACCCTTGTATCTGGACGTAAGGACTGCCGTTGGCGAAGCGCTCGAGCTTGGCATAGGCAATTTAAAGAAATGGCCTAAGGTAGTCGGCGGACGTTACGGCCTCGGCTCCAAGGATTTTACGCCCGGAATGGCAAAAGCAGTATACGACAACCTTTCTGAGAGCAAGCCGAAAAACCACTTCACCGTTGGTATTGATGACGACATAACTCATCTGAGCCTTCCATACGACAAGAAGCTCAACATAGAAGGTAAAGACGTGTTTCGCGCTATGTTCTACGGTCTTGGCGCTGACGGCACGGTTGGAGCTAACAAAAATACGATAAAAATCATCGGCGGCCAGACAGAAAACTACGCGCAGGGATATTTCGTTTACGACTCAAAGAAATCCGGGTCGATTACCACAAGCCATGTGCGTTTTGGAAAAGAGCAGATATCTAATCCCTATCTAATCTCGCAGGCGCAGTTCATAGCATGTCACAACACCTCGTTCCTTGAGAAATACGATATGCTCGCAAATGCCGAAGAAGGCGCCGTATTCCTGCTCACCACCTCAGACACCAAGGACACCGTGTGGGATAAGCTGCCGGCAGAGGTTCAGGAAAATCTGATTTCCAAGAAGATGAAGTTCTATATAATAGACGCAATAGCCCTTGCAGAAGAGCTGGGGCTCGGCTCAAGAATAAACATGATAATGCAGACCGCCTTTTTCGTTATCTCTAACGTCATACCCAAGGACGAGGCGATAAACGCAATCAAGGCCGAAATAAAAAAGACGTACCAGAAAAAGGGCGACAAGGTCGTTAATATGAACTATGCGGCGGTCGATGTAGCGCTGAAAAATATCGTCGAAGTCCCCATCCCGGCGAAGGCAACCAGCAAGGTGCAGATGCGCAAGGCCGTCTCTGACGATGCCCCTGAGTTTGTAAAGAACGTAACGGCTACAATAATCCGGGGCAATGGCGACTCACTTCCAGTGTCCGCGATGCCAAACGACGGTGTCTGGCCGACGGCAACCACTCAGTACGAAAAGAGGGCAATTGCCGTAAATGTCCCTATTTGGGAACCGGACGCCTGTATCCAGTGCGCCACGTGTTCTTTCGTATGTCCTCACGCGGCAATAAGGGTTAAGGTCTATGGCGAATCTGACTTAGCCAAGGCACCGGCGAAGTTTAAGTCGGTTAAAGCAACCGGAAAGGAATTCGAAGGAATGAAGTTCACCGTCCAGGTTGCCCCTGAGGATTGCGTAGGCTGCGGCTCTTGCGTTGAGGCATGTCCCGGACGCAAAAAGGATGCCGAGGGCAAGAGAACGGAGACCAGGGCAATCAACATGACCCATCTGGCAGGCGTACGTGCCGATGAGGCTGAAAACTTCAAGTTCTTCATGTCACTCCCCGAGTGCGACCAGTCTAAGGTCAAACTTACGACGGTAAAGGGAACGCAGCTGGTAAGACCGCTGTTTGAGTTCTCCGGCTGCTGTGCGGGCTGCGGCGAGACCCCTTATATAAAACTGCTCACCCAGCTGTTTGGCGACCGCCTCTTAATAGGGAACGCAACCGGCTGTTCGTCCATTTACGGCGGCAATCTCCCCACAACCCCGTACGCCAAGAGGGCAGACGGCAGAGGCCCTGCATGGGGTAATTCCCTGTTTGAGGACAATGCCGAGTTTGCGCTTGGTATGAGACAGACGGTGGATTATTTCACAAAACAGGCAAGAGAACTCCTCGACACCCTCGCCCCCTCTTACTCAGGCGCGAAGGGGCTTTTCGATGAGCTTAAAAATGCCGACCAGTCCTCTCAGGAGGGCATAGAGAAGCAGCGCGCACGGGTGGATGAGCTATTGAAACTCGTTGCGAATGATAACTCAGACGGCGCGAAGATGCTTCGGTCATGCGCGAATTATCTCGTGAAGAAGAGCGTATGGGCGCTTGGCGGCGACGGTTGGGGTTATGACATAGGATACGGCGGCGTTGATCAGGTACTGGCCTCCGGTGAGAACATAAATGTAATGATCCTGGACACCGAAGTGTATTCAAACACGGGCGGACAGATGTCAAAGTCAACCCAAAGGGGCGCAACCGCACAATTTGCGGCAGCCGGCAAGTCAAACGCCAAGAAGCAGATAGGCCTGATAATGGCGACTTACGGTAATGTCTATGTTGCCCAGGCGTGTTTTGGCGCCAACCCCTCACAAATAATAAAGGCGATGTTGGAGGCCGAGGCACACGACGGCCCATCGTTAATCATCGCATATTCACCGTGTATAGCCCACGGCGTCAACCTGACCAAAGCGGTTGAGATTATGAAAGAAGCGGTTGCCTGCGGATATTGGCCGCTTTACAGGTACAACCCGGCCCTTGAGGCAGAAGGCAAAAGCCCGATGCAGATTGACTGCAAAGAGCCGAGTTTCAACATAGCCGATTATGCGTATGGGCAGACACGCTTTATGGCGCTGAAGTCATCGAATCCGGAAAGGGCGGCTATGCTCATGAAGGAAAACGTACAAGACGCCAGAAGAAGATGGGAAGTCCTGAAACACTGGTCGAGCTGGGTACCGGCGAAACAACAGTAACTAATATACTATTAACTATTACAAAGGGACACGGCCGATTGAGGCCGTGTCCCTTTAATTTATAGAAGTAAAAGGATTATCCCCTGAATTTGGGCTGCCGCCCGTTGGCGGCTTCGGTACTCCGAAGTACCAATGTCTGTGTTTTGAGGCCATGAATATCGGCCATACGACTGTCATTAGTAAGCAATACTGCCCCCCATTGCAGGGCAGTGGCCGCTATTACAGCGTCCGGTAATTTCAGCCCGGCTCTTCTTCTCAGTCCAATCGTGCCGTCGCGTACATACAGCATCGCTCAACGGCAGCCGTTTTACAGAATCTATAAAGGTGAGGATGGCTTTCTCCTCATCAATCGTAAGCGAAGGAAACGACAGCAGTTCTATTTCAGTAATGACCGACAACCCATATTCTCCGTCAGGCAATGTATTTGTGGCCACGCTGCCACCTATCAGGTAGATGACAGCATTGGTATCCAGCAAAAACCTATGACCATTCATCTCTGAGTGAGCGCTGATATTTTACGCCATCAACACCTGAGAATGCCGGCACTGCACCTGAGAGTTGCATCAGCTTTTCGGCGTTGGTAACAATATCTTCCTCATGTCCTGTTTTATCTACAACCAGTACCAGTTCATGCTGACCAGGTTCTACCTGATCCGGCAGTTTTAGGGTAATTGTCCTATCGTGCGGTACATTGCACTGAATCCTCATTGTCAGCATAGGCTCCTCCCTCTGAATACCTTACTCATCATGTACTATCATACTATATTCTTATAACCCCAGTCCTTTTTTTCTTGCAAGCACACCGTCAAGCTATCGTATTTCGTCAGATTTCTTGGATAGGGTGCTGAAAAAGTCTGGGCCAGCCGCCGGTTTTGTATTACTTGCTTTACCAAAAGAAAGGCTAAATGGTACACTACAACAATAACGGGATTAGGTGGCTAACTAATGAAGAAACGCAACCCAAAGACAGATAACAAAACAAATAACAATGCCAAGAATCCATATAAATTGGAAACAGAACAATTTATTAAAAATCGTATAAGTTATTTCAAGAAGAAGTAACCCTGTGTTAATGATTTATTGAGGAACGATCCTGATGAACCTTACAAACAACGTGAAAAAGATAAAATACATATTACGGTAGAAGTTGAAAAACTTGAGAGAGTATTTAATGAAATATCGCAATATATACGTAAAATACGGGAACACATTGAGATTGTTCTTGATCAAAATAAGCTGACGGCAAGTTATTTTCTCTTTGGTAAGATTTTTCAAACATGGCAGGCACTGTTCATACTTATGAGAGGCGGATTTAATTATGAAGTAATGGAGCTTTTGCGATCAATAAAGGAGTCGGCTAATTTGATAGCTTACTTTATGCGTGGGAATGATGAAACCCTGATTTGAAAAGATGGTTTGCCGGCGAGATTATTAGCAATGCAGTAACAAGAAATGCTATTCACGATCTAATTATAATGGACCCCAAAAACTGGACAATGGGAAATGGGATATGCGCCTACGGCTGAATAATGGGAGCCGGATGAGCTGAGAGGTTCACGTCCGGTTCTGCGAGGGGTTGGGGGTGCAATTCCCAAGGTTGAGGCGAAACGTCAGGATATTGACGGAATAAGGAATTTTTGCAAAATCGCCTGATAAGATTTGCCAAATTGGCCGCCTATTTATAGCTCCACACATTTTAGAGCTAGCTCTAAACATTCTGGTGACACTTTTGTGATAGTTTTCAAGGGGTGTTCGCCATGTAACTACTTTATTTATAAGGATATTGAGGAAGCGGGCGACGGGATTCGAACCCGCGGCCAATAGCTTGGGAAGCTATCACTCTACCACTGAGTTACGCCCGCAGCAGATACCATTAGATGAGAGTATAACACTTATTCCGGGTCTGCGTCAAGAAATGGGGTATTTAAGCGGCGCGACTTTCCAAGAAATCTTCCAACCGTCCAGAGAGTGAAGTACAACGCAAAGATTATGATAGCATTGGAGCCCCGCACTGACCATTCCATACCTGTCAACATGTGTCGCTCGCTTTTATACCCCAAATTGCTTTTGTCCACCCTCTATCCTACTGCCAGATGCCGTCAATTGTACCCTCGCACTTAGGGCATTTTCCCTCTTTTAATAAATTCCTGCTGATGGAAAAGCCATACCTTTCTATCAGCAGCTCCTTACAAGACGGGCAATATGTATTCTCACCGCTTGATCCGGGGACGTTGCCCTCGTAGACATATTTAAGACCTGCATCAATTCCAATTCTATATGCCCTTTTGAGGGTATCTGCCGGTGTGGCCGGCCTGTCAAGGATTTTATACATTGGATGAAAACTTGTCACATGCCAGGGGATTGACTCATCGACTGACTTGATAAACCCCGCGATTGATTTTAATGTCTCGCCGGAGTCGTTCAGGCCGGGAATTATCAGGGTCGTTACCTCCACCCATACCCCGCGCTCTTTCATTAATATAATCGTGTCTTTGACCGGCTTTACGCGGCCACCGCAGACCGTCTTATAAAATTCATCGTCTCCTTTTAAATCGATATTATCTGCGTCGAGGTACGGGATTATCAGCCCGGCACTCTCAGCCGTCATGTAACCGTTGCTGACAAAGACATTTTTTATCCCTTTCTCCTTTGCCATGATTGCACAGTCGAGGGCATACTCCATGTATATAGTCGGTTCGGTGTATGTGTAAGATATACTTTTACAGCCGCCGCGTATTGCCCCTTCCACTACATGTGCCGGGGATACCGCATCGCCCGTTAGTCCATCGAATTCGTGTCCTTTCGGAAACTGGGAGATTGACGAATTCTGGCAGTGAAGACACGTGAAATTACACCCCACACACGCAATGGACAGAGAATGTGACCCGGGCAGGAAATGAAACAACGGTTTCTTCTCTATCGGATCAATGTTCGACGCGCAAAGCCGCCCGTAAACCAGCGAATAGAGCATGCCGCCCCTGTTTTCCCTTACCGCACACTTCCCGCGGCTGCCATCAGGTATTCTACACCTGTGGGCGCACATCCTACATAAAACCACATTACTGTCATGGAGCTTATCATATAGAAGTGCTTCTTTCATTTTACACCTCTAACATATTGTAATCTAATATTAATATATATTTGGCCTCTTCAGCTGTCCCAGCCGTATTTCCCTATGAGGGGGACAAATACGCACGGCACATGATAACTCTTCCCTATTTTGTCGCCGTTTTTCACCAATTTCAGCAGAGATTGCGCGTACCTGTCTCCAACCGGCGCAACGATTATACCTCGCGGCGTGAGCTGTTCGATTAACGGCGCGGGGATGTCAGGGGCCGCCGCTGTTATTATGATCTTATCAAACGGCGCCTCCTCCGGCCAGCCAAGCGTGCCGTCCGCTATTTTTACTTCAATGTTCTTGTATCCTAACCCGGCAAATTTCCTTCTGGCCTCCACTGCCAGAGATTCAACTCGTTCAACCGTACAGACCCTTAGAACCATCTCAGACAATACCGCCGACTGATACCCTGAGCCAGTTCCAATCTCCAGCACCTTGTCAGACTTGGACGGCTCAAGCAGCTCGGTCATCACGGCCACCATATAGGGCTGCGAAATCGTCTGGTGCATCCCTATATCAAGCGCCATGTCGGCATAGGCCCTGTCCGCGTTTGACGGGCCGGCAAATATATGCCGCGGCGTCTCACGCATCGCCCGCAGTACATTAAAATCCCTAAGGCCGCGACGTACCAGTTGGTCATTAACCATTTCCTCTCTTTTTTCCCTGAGGTTATCCATTATATCTTCAAGTTCCACTTTATAGTTCTTTCCACTCATTTTTAATATTGTTCAGGGCGTCATAGTTCGTCAAATCAAGGTGTAAAGGCGTTATGGATATGTACCCTGACTCAACCGCGAGGAAATCCGTCTTCTCGTCCTCCTCCCACGACGGGCTGCCCCCGCCTATCCAAAAATGCTTCTTGCCCCACGGGTCATACATCTCCTGAATCGAATTGCAGTACACACGTTTCCCCTGCTTTGTGAATTTAACACCTTCAATGAACTGCGTTTTCTTATTTGGTACATTAACATTTAACAGCGTATCTCTGGGCAGGCCGTTATCAAGGATATTCCTCGCTATCTTTTTGGCAAACTCCGCGGCCGTATCAAAGTGAAACCCTCCGTCTTCCCACAGCATTGAGATGGCAAACGATGGAACTCCAAGAATCGTACCCTCAATGGCGGCAGACACTGTGCCGGAGTATGTTATGTCGTCGCCGAGGTTGCCGCCCTTGTTAATGCCGGAGGCCACTAAATCGGGGGGACGTTTCAGGATTTTCCCAATCCCAAGCGTAACGCAATCCGTGGGGGTGCCGTTTATGGCGTAGATGTTTTCCTTTACCTCTGTCACTCTCAGGGGGCGGTGCATGGTCAGAGAATGGCTCGTCGCGCTCCTCTCCCTGTCGGGGGCTACGATTATCGCCTCGGCAACCCCTTTCATTGCCTCAAAGAGCGCCATCAGCCCCTCTGATAATACCCCGTCGTCGTTTGTTACAAGTATCAACGCCAATAGATTTTCCTTCCTTTCTATGTATTATCACCGGCCACCGCCCTTGACGTCAAGCCCTCGGATGGTGTTTGTCGTACTCTTTTCTAACCTTTTCGGTCGATACGCGTGTATATATCTGGGTAGTGGAGATGTCAACATGCCCGAGCATCTTTTGTATTGAGCGCAAGTCTGCCCCGCCCTCAAGTAAATGCGTGGCAAAACAGTGTCTTAACGTGTGCGGGGAAAGCTCCACGCCCGCCATTTGCCCATATGCCTTTATTGTCTGCCAAAAGCGCTGCCTTGTCATCGGTTCCGCCCTGTTTGTCAGAAACAGATAGGGGGAGTGCTTATTATTGAGGATCGCAGGCCTCAAGTCCTTCAGATATGTCTTAATACGCTGCCGCGCCCTATCGTTTACCGGCACGAGCCGCTCCTTTGAACCCTTTCCCATGACCTTGATAAATCCGGCGTCCATCTCAAGTTTGTCTATCTCCACGTTTACCAGCTCAGACACGCGAAGCCCCGACGCGTACATCAGCTCAAGCATCGCTACATCGCGCAGGACAAACTTCGTGTCCACCCGCGTTGTAAGAATTGTCAACACGTCGTCAAACGTCAGGGCCTTCGGAAGGTGTTCCCACTTCTTTGGCAGACGCACGGTCTCAGACGGGTCATCCTCTCTGTGTCTTTCTATAAGCAGAAACTTGCAAAACGCCCTTGTCGATGAGATAAATCTGCAAATTGAACTCCCGGAGTAATCTTTATCCCGCAAATAGTCTATGTAATTTATGATGTCCTCTCGTTGGAATTCTTTTTCATTTCTTTTATTTAAGTGTAAATAGTTAATGAACTGCTCTAAGTCTAGTCCATACGATTCAATGGTATTTTGGGAAAGGCCCCTTTCCACTTCCAGATAGGCCAGGAATTGCCCCAGTATCTCACTATCCATTAATATAGTCCTCAATGCCGGTTGCCTTCTTTAGTTGATTGTAAATCTCTTCCCCGATAGCCATTAAATTTACGGTATCTTCCCTGTTATATTTTATTAGTGTATCCAGCGATGCGCGGTCTCCTCGTTTGTACCTCTGCCAGAGTTTAACAGCGTCGTAGCCGTCCATCCCTGCGATGTCATCGTCACGGTTTATTCCAAAACATTTCTCAAAATACTTAAAGCCCCCCTTTAAGCCCAGCCTCTTAGACTCCAGACATATATCATATTGCGGCATGTCAATCTTGAGAAACTGGTAACACCTCCTCAAAAACGGTATATCGAAGACTGCCCCGTAGAAGGTTATCAAATACTTATACGGCGATAGCGCCTCTGACAGATTCTCCTCTGTTAAATCCCTTCCCCTGATCAAACACTTGTAGTTCTTACCATCATATAATCCCACAACAGTAACATACCCACCGTTGTCACTTGGATACCCGTTGGTCTCTATATCAAGGCCGACCGCGTCATCTCTGAAAATTTCAAAGGCCCGCCAGTGTTCCTTCCTCACTATGTGTCTGGCCAGGTGCGAGGGATTTTTTTTAAGCAGCACACTATCGAGCATTTTGAGGCGTTCATCGGCACGTTCCTTCTTTTCCCTTGAGATAAATGGAATCGTCTCCGTGCCCAGAAAGTCGTCCCATGTGACAATGCCATGGCGCCAGAGCCTCCTCTCGGTCTTTTCCCCTACTCCTTCCAATACTGAAAACGTGTTCCTTATCATAGCGGTTATTAT
>JADFXO010000289.1 GCA_015233485.1 Nitrospirota bacterium | reverse complement strand
GAAGCCGCCCACGGGCTGCAGCCCAAATTTAACAGACAAAACATGTGCGAGAATACGGGGTGAAGGGGGATTATCCCCCTTCGTCTTTAATCTTCTATGATTGCATTTTAGTATTGAGCGTGAGTCGGCTTGATAAGCGTTGAGGCCTCAGCACATTTTTCTGCAAACACCTCTTTCTTCCAGCGCCTGAAGGAATCGAATCTTTTCCTCCAATAATAGAGCCATCCCTCGGACTGGGTTGAACGTTCTATTACGCCTGAGGAGGACGACGCCTGGACAAAAAATATAGTGTCGTCTTTTTTCTGAGTGATAAGGCCGAGGTGGTTTTGTTTCTTTTGCACATCTCTAAAGAAGATAATATCGCCGGGTCTCGTCTCGGATTTTTCGATTTCATACGTATATTCATATATCTTCCACGAGGGGAAGTAGTAGGGTTTAAACTCGTATTTGGTTCCGATGAGACTGTTTCTGGCTATCGCGCATACCAGATGGGAACAGTCCGACTCAACATCCTTGTCGGGGTTTGCGCCAAATTTGTAACCCTTGCCGAGATAGACCTTCGAAAGGGTGGGAACATTTTTCTCCATAACGTCATACGGGTCTTCTACCGGTGGGGGGGGTACCACAACGGCCGGTATAGTTCTTTTCACCTCGCGGGTAGCGGAGCAGCTTGTTAACACAATTAATGAAATAATAACCAGAAACGCCTTACAATGCCGTTTAATCATAGTATATAACCTCCGTCAATTTATTGGCTGCCACCGTTGTGTTCTCACATGCGGTATCCACAAAGACACAGGACGCCGCGCCAATCTGTTCATTTTAATTGCTGTCTCACGTGTTTTATATGCAATTGCCGTACCAGATTTTTAACTGCTACCGGTCAACGCCGTCAGGGCAAGCGCAATATGAGTTTCTTTTTCCAGAAATGTGTCAGCCACAGGAATTATTGATAACACTATGCGAATAATATTTTTATATATAGTAAATTATTATGTTGACATAGTCTGCATTTTGTGTTATCATAATATATGAACTGCTATATTCATAGCAGAATTCCCGCTGTACAATACAACCACTTTAATGAGGAGGATGTTTATGTCATCAGAGGCTTGTTACATTAAAGACCCTAAGACGGGGCTGTTTATGGGGAGAAGGCCGGGATGTTCGTATGCTGGTGAGGTGTCAGAGAATTTGCTGCAAAAAGTAGAAATGGATAAAGGTGCAATTCAGCGCAGGGTTGACGCTGCGGCAGCCTCAGGAACGTTGACGCCGAAGAGTAGTGAGCTGAAAGATAAGGCGGAGCAATTAGCTCGTGACGTGAACAGCGGGAAAATGAGTTATAAAGAAGGGCTTTATGAACTTTCCAAAGGCAGTACAGCGCCGGGCCGTTACGCAAAGGCTATAGATCTTTTAGAAAGGGACCCTTTCTATTGGAAAGACATAGCCGGTAAGGCCGGCTCAGATGAGGTTGATACGCTGGTGGCCGGTTATGCCGGTGCACTAGTACCCGGAGCCACAGACTTCGCACTGAATCTGGCTGATGCTAAAACGGGTATGCAAAATATGAGTGATGAGGAGGCTCGGATACCATCAGGTGCAACTAAGGAACAGATTGAAGCCCATAACAAGGAATTGGCAAGAATAGCAGGGGAAAGGGAAATACCCGAATGGCATAAGACCCTTGTCAAAAGGGGTGTTTATGACGAGAAAAGATATACAAACTGCCACGGCAATGAATGTGACACGCAGGCCTCTGTTTATGATAATAAATTCAATAAAAGAAAAACTTCAAGCGGTACTACACATAATGATCTTGGATATACTGCCGCAATGCCGCCATTTTATGCTGGTGAACTTGATCGAAATAAACCTTTATTCGTGGAGGTTACCAATAAAGCAAATGGGAAAACAGTCATAGTCAAAGTCGAGGACAAAGGCCCGTTTCCGATCAGGGATAAAGAGTTTCCGAATGCGCCGAAAGATATAGGTAATCATCACGAAGACCCGACAAGAGGCATAGACCTCTCGCCTGCGGCATATGCCAAGATTGCGAAAAATCCAGGCGATGGCGTCTTCAATGTGACGGTTAAGTTTCTAAGTCCGGAAGAGGGAGAGCGTCGGTATAAAGAACAAGAAAAGTGGGCTGCAGAGCATGCATCGGAAGTTAAGAAATCAGTGGACGATGCACAGAGAGCACTTAAGAAAAAAGACTAAATGATCTAATAAAAAGAGAGGAGCATAATCACGCTCCTCTCTTTTTTTTAAACGCTTGACAAGAGCATATACGTACGTTTAGAATTAAGATATTACGGTACTTTGCGTTATCATAGGAGTTAAGAGCGTGTCATTATATCTGAGATTAGTGGTTTTGTTAGTTGTCTCATCTGTGGTGTTTTCACCGGTGGCAGGGTTTGAGGAAGAACTTCAGTATAAGTTTTATATTGTATCATTGAAGGATTCATACGCTAAGAAAAAATATAAGGTTAGGGCATTTTTTTTAGATACCAGCTTCAATTCTGCTGTATACGGCATACCTAAAATGCCTGACGGTTGGCATTACCATCTTAATGATGAAAGGACATACGAATTTGTTGCCGCAGCATATACAGACAAGGATGCCGTTGATATTGGCTTTTTTAAGGATTTTCTTAGTTTTATTTTAGATCCGGTCAGTATAGAGGAAGAACTGTTTTTTAGTATGACGCTGATTTGTCTCAAACAAGATGGAACAACTAAAATACTGCTTCTGGATGCCAAAGACTTTAAAATAAAGGAAATTCATAAACGCCTGAAGTTGTATCATTGGTAGTTGTATTAAACTGTATGAGCATCAATCAATAAATATGATTATCAGATTAGGGTAATAGGATATTGAACTGCATGACCATCACAAATAGACTCGCTATATTGCTGACAGCGTCGGCGGTGATGCTGTTTGTCGTTAATGGTGTTGCGTCTGAATGTAAAGACACGTATTATTATGTATTGTTCAATAATCAACCTCCTTATGAGAAGGACAGAGTTAGGGCATTTGAGTTGACTATTCGCTATGCTTATATATACGACAAGCCGTTTCTACCTTTGTCATGGGTATATGATATTACTAATTATGATAACTCTTGGGGAGTCGCTTCTGTCATGACCGCCGCTGCTAAGTCTGATAAAGATATGATAAAATATAAAGATTTCAAAAAATTAGTTATTATCAGACAACCCAAAAATAAATCCGATGATGAGATACGTGTAAAAATGAGCGTAATATATATGAAGAAAGAAGGCGGTATCGGCATAGAGTTTGCTACATTAAACATTGATATGGGAGATTTTACTTTGAAAAAGATAAACAAATGCTTACCGTCGCAAAGACATTAATCATACTGGCAATACTCTTGTTCGCTTTCTCTTTTGCAGAGGGAGATGACGGCCTCTTCTGCGTGTCGTTGAATCAATTACCCAAAAGCGGCAAAATTATTAACCGTGTAGTCGGCTTTGATTTTCACGTAAGCAATGCCAAAATACACAGTATATTACATGCTCCATCTCCATTTGGATTTATCTTTCAAGTGGATAAATACAGGAACTACAGTGGTTATTATCGCGGCTATAAGTGGAATGCCCCAGGAGGTTTGGATATAGATTTTTTCTATGATGATTTCGTGGTAATAAAGACTCGTCCTGGCGTTAACGTAGATAACGTTAAGATAAAGTTTAGTTTCACGATAGAACAGGACTCAGTCAACGACAAAGGCAAAGAAATAGATGCTGGCGAGGTAACATATCATTTTACAAATAATGATTTAAATATCCGCAAGTGCGAAGACAGGCTCTTCTAAGGCAATGGTCTGTTTTTAATAAAAAAATATAATTTAAAGCAATACAGGAGTTAAGCGCGTGTCATTATATTCGAGATTAGTGGTTTTGTTAGTTGTCTCGTCGGTGATAGTCTCACCAGAGACGGGATTTGCGGCAAAATGTAAGAATAAGCTTTATATAATTTCATTGAAAGACTCATACCTTAAGAAGAAATATAAGGTTAGGTCATTCTTTTTATATCCAAGCAACTATATCTATGGCGTACACAAAATGCCCAAAGGCTGGCTCTACGATTTTCCTGATGAACACGGAACTGAAACATTATTAATTGGAACGGCTGACACAGATAAAGAAGCTGTTGATATTGTATATTTTAAAGATTTTCTTACCATTATTGTTAGGACAGAAGCTGATCATAATAAGAAACCATATTTTAGTATGACGCTGTTTTGTAACAAACCCAATGGAACCGCTACAATATTAGATTTGCAGAACAAAGACTTTAAAATCAAACGAATCCACAAATGCCTTAAACGGTATTAACCCTAAGCTAAAATGATTGCTTGAGTGAACGATTACTGTATGACACTGAATATTAAAAATAAGCGATCTCTTTTACTGATAGCGGCGGCACTGTTTATTGTTGTCAGTGTTACCGGTGTCGGTGTTACGGCCGAGTGTGAATATAGGTATTATTATGTTTCGTTAGATTATGGAAAGGATTACAACAATGAAAGAATCAGGATAATGGAGATGATAGTTTTCGATGCTTATATATACGATCTTCCCAATTTACCAGCGTCTTGGGTATATGATATTATTAATCATGATGATCCTGATGGGCTGGTTTCTTTTATGTCCGCCGCGGCAAAGTCAGATAACCATACTATTGGATATAAGGATTTAGAAAACATTGTTATTCTTAAACAGCCTAAAAGTAAATCCGACAAATATGGTATCAGCAATTCTCAATGAACGATCTGAGAGCGTGAGTTTGGTGTAATATTTGTCATGGGAAGCAGGCATAGGATCAATTTTGCAAAAAATTGGCTTAAATATTACTTTAGGCTGACTGAAATATGTTTAATTTGGGTAAACGACAGGGACATTGCTGTAAAAAAGGCGCACCTATCGCTGCATGATTTTGTAGGGATTTAAGAATTTAGTATGCTGGCGGCATGAACTTCGGGAGGTTTTAGCAGGTAACTAAGGAATGTCTCCCAATTGCGTATTCCGGCGAAACCGACCATCTGTTCCGGTCATGTCGACCACCTGAGAAATCGTCTTTACACTGGACAGAGTTATCATACATTTACAGGTCGGATAGGGTCAACATTTTTCATCAATCCCAA
>JADFXO010000288.1 GCA_015233485.1 Nitrospirota bacterium | reverse complement strand
TCAATAACAGCATTACATAATGCTACTGAACTTATAGACAATAGTGATATCATGAGCGTTACAATTTGAAATAAATACTTTACAAACATGTTATTCCTCCTTTTGTATGTGGTTTGTATGATAATATCACTATGCATATTGATATTATAGTCATGTGCTTTTTCTATAAGTATGCACTTTTCCAAAGTCTTATAAGTATAGAATGCCATTGAGCCTCAATAAGTTGTGAGAAATTTGAAATCTTTAACGTCAATAACATTCGACCAGTAACTCAGGACTTTTGGATACGCAATATTTCTCTCGATTTGGGCTACGTCCTGGCAATTAAAGGCCTGCCCCAAAACCAATAGCTGGCTATTTTCCGGAAAAGAGATCCTGTTCTTTTGGAGGTATCTGTGCGTCTGCACCGGAGACAGCGTTTGTATAAAAGGGCTTGCGAACACGATAAATATCTTCGAGTATTTAGTCTTCAGGTGCTGCTCTTCTATGAACTGACGTATATAACCCAAGGTCCCTGCTACGTCACGAGCAAATGCTCGTCCGGAAGACTGATTTGCCGTCGAACCTGATGGCTTGTCCATTGCGTTGAGTGTCTCGCCAACTTTGCGGGCGAACTTTTTGTATCGTATCGAGTCGGGCTCATGCCCGGCGGGAATCGAATACCTGATTTCCGACGTCTCCGCGAAGGTTCCAAGATAGACGTTTGTCACGTTAGCTTTTGACAAACTCTCGGCTGAGAGAAGTTCACCTACTACCCGCCGGTTGTGCGCCAGGAGCGAGTCGCACCGGTACGCTTGCCCCGCCATATCCAGCATCAGCAGGACTACACTGGGCTTATCAACGGGCATCCGGGTCTCTTCCAGCTCGATACCCTCGACCGCAGAAATAAAAATTATCACCGCCATACAAACAATGAGTAACGTTAACCGTTTCATTTTCTCCCTCCTTAGTAGGATGATAGTTTCTTCGACAGGTTTTCTATGTCGATATTGCGGTAATCGTCCGTGATACCTTTCCTGGCTTTAATCTCGACGAGGCATTCTTCAACTCCGGCGCTGATGCCGGGGTTTTGAATGACTTTGTCCGATATTTTCGTCAGCAATGCCGGAACTTTCCTTTTCGCCCCTATATAGAGAGTGCACCATTGCTTGACCCCCTTACTCCGCAGGGTTAGCCCTTCATGTAAACCTTGGGAGGGAACATTGTCGCCTCCGTCGGTTAGGAAGATCAGTGCGTGGGGTGGGTTTTTCCCCACCTGCCTAAAAAATTGTCCATAATCGGTGCCTCCTCTAAACTGAAGTTTTTTAACTAAATCCTGTTTGGATTCTACGGTCTCGGCCTTGTCGTTAAACAACACTACCTCTGCATCGGGAAACCTCTCTATGATGCCAAGAGCGATGGCCTTTATCTCTCCGGCATAAGGGGCCATTGAGCCACTGCGGTCAATGACAAAGTAAAGGCTGCCGCAGTGGGCCAATGTTGGCAATATCACGAGGCCCGCAATCGTCAAAAGCAAACAGGCGAATTTTTTTGTAAATGCGTTCATTATATGCCTCCTTAATAAATCAATAGCAGATGCGGAGCACTAACATTGCAATGGCAATCGAACCGCTTGCTATAACGATTGGCCACACCCGCCTGGTTGTGTCTACTTCGTAGTTATTTCCAATCATGTAAAAAAGCAGCGTAGAAGCAAAAACTATCAGACATACATCCATTGCCATTGCATTGACGAAAGGAGGAATGTCAGTAAAGAGTACGTTGAGAAAGGGCGGAACGGACTCCGCAAAACTGTGGCTTCCAATGAGCCTGAAGGCCGAATAGAGCACTATTACAGAGCCGAGCATTTCCAACAACAACAGTTTCAGTCGGGACGGCGTGTAAATAAGCCTATTGTCTGACAACTTTAATATGTTCTCAAGATTCGTGATCTCGGTTGTCAGATCGCTATTTTGCTTGCCAAGGAGGTAGGGATCCAGCCGTTTCAACATAATTGGAGGCCTTGCGGCCTTCTCAAGGAAGACCGTTTTTTCGGCTTCAAGTTCAGCTATTCTCTGATTAATTTGCAGAATATTGCCATAGACTTCCTCAGTGCTGACCGTCTTATATGAATTGGCAGATTTAAGCATCCTTGCCTCCTATGATGGTGTCGTTATGGAGTTTATTATTTAAGAAATCGACCTCCTGTCTTAGAGTGTCTATTTCCTTTGAAATAGCGTCAATACGGTTGCGGAGTGCTTCGTAGCCGCGCGGTGCAATTGTATAGGTGACGCAGTCCCTCTTAAGTGAGCTGAGATTCTCAAGGGCCATTTCGTGTTTAGACCTCAGATATTTTACTCTGGTGGACTTCATATGAGATTTTGCTATAAGACCTGCCATGCACAAACAGGCCGAAGAAGAATATACGAGGAAGAAAGACGTGTCGAGAGCCTGGCGAAACTTATTTTCCTCTTCCGGCGCATCCAGAGTTTCAAAGGCAAAGGCTGGCCCCGCACACGTTAAAAATAGCAGCATCACGAAGATATGCCAAAAATGCTTATCTGCCTTCATTGCCGCCCTCCTTATAATAGATGGATTCTGCCACTGTGACGCATTGTTGGGCCTGAGTGACGGCAAATTTTGCCCTGTCGACCAAATAAAGGAGAGATTCCTTACCGCTTACAGTAGACAGTGCCATTATTTGATCTCTGTCGTTGACAAAAGCCTGAAGGTTGCTTATTTCGGCATTTAGCTCGCTCGCCAGGGATTTGCTTTCCTGTTCCAGATAGACCAGACAGGCCGGAGTGAAGTTTTCATCCGACTGGACTTCGGTTTTTATATTTTTTAGCCTGTTAACGATAACCGCGTAACCATCGATCGCGATCGTTTTTTCTTCTATTTTCTTTGCAAGTGGCTCATCTACTGTCAGCATCTTAGTCCTCCTTAAATGCTTGGAAACGTCGGCATTACATAAGAACAGACCCAGGTGCAGGTCTGTCATGATGAAAACTCTTTCCTTTCTTCATAGCACACTTCGCCTTTTGGGTGCCGGGTTCCACAACCGGCAGTTTCGGCAGCCTTTACGCTTGTCGTTGCGTCCTCTAATCATTTGCTTCCCTCCATACCCTCTTTGATAGCCGCATAAGTGCGGTACTTTTTTATAATAATCAGAAGCAGCAATGTTTGTCAAGAAATAATTACGTACTATTTAAATTAATTAATACGTAAAATTCACCAGTGGGCCGGGTTGAATTTTTAATATAGATAGTCTTGCGTACAGTAGGGACGGAGTTGTCTACTTAACAAAGCAGGAGTATATTTTTATAGGGAATTTTTAGAATAAATTCATAAAAATTAATTAAGGTGTTGACAGAGATAATACCTAAAGGTATATTGTACAATATGGAGGTGAAATTATTAGAAATAGTGGACCAATATGGCCCATTCCCTGTTGGTATTTTTATTGGTATATGGATTAAAAGATGGAGCATGGATAAGTATTTTAAATCATCTGAACGTGAAAAGGGCGCGCTTTACAATCAAATTAAAGAGCTTTATGTTACAATAAAGAGTAAAGATGATAGAATAGACAAACTTCATAATACAATAAGCACTTTGTCAAAAAACAGAAAGAAGGAGGCAAGGCAATGAATTTCTTAACTTTTTTGACTGTTTCTATTTTGGCAGTTTTTTTAGTCATGTTGTGGGAAATAGCATTTACCATTATCCCCGCTTGGAAAAGATTAAAAACTGAAGAAGCCAGGGCAAGGTTATCAAAATGTTTAACATACATAGATAACGATACTCTCCTAAACGGAAAGATAAAGAACGGCCAATATTTACATGATATTGTTTACAATCTTCTCTCTAAAACCTTATATGAAAAACCATTGATAAAGCTGAACCTGTTAAAGAAAATTGAGCATAATGATAAAATCGAGTCTGAAAGACGTAAGTTTAGCATAGAAATTGACAGTTTAGACAAAGAAACTAGAAAAAATATAAATAATGCTATTAAAGCGTCAACTATACTTTTATTTTTACAGAATCCTCTTTTGTGTACAATAATGGCTATTAAAGTAAGTTGGGCGAATAAAAACTTTCAAGAAAGAAAAGCAAAAAACTGTAAAGTGAATGTTGATAACAATGATACTTTAAGAGGCAAAATAAAACGATTTATAGGCAATAGAATGACGATTTCTACTGAATATTATGCGATTTGTATGATTGATTCATAGGTTTTACCATCTTTTTACGGTAAACTTTTGAGGAGTTTTGAAATCCTCTATGACTCTCTGCACATAGCAGGTTATTACAGGGATTTGCTTCGTAACGTAAGTACGGTAAAAGACGAAATCAAAGGCGCTGAAGACTTTATAAAGAAGATACTGAATTAACCCTGAACCTCCCGTCCGGTCCATGAACACGTCATTTGTCTGCAATCGATTGAACTACGGCAATAGCGGTGCAGACGGCTCTTACGGACTACTTATTTTTTGAAAAAATAAAACGATAAATGTTACAATAGCGCCTGGACGTAAAAGACATTATACTTTGAGGGAAGATTGACAAGATGACCGATACCCATAAGACCAGCATGGAAGAAAGCCGGGAAGTCGCCGTGCCTGAACCATATCTGAAAACTTTGGAAAAGAAAGTGAAAGACCTGGAAACGCTGATAGATGTTTCTTCCAGGATATCCTCTACTCTGGATTTCAACCGTCTTGTTGACATCTGCATGGAAAATGCCAAAATGGTAATGAACGCCGAGGCATGTTCGCTGCTTATCTATAACCGTGAGACCCAGTGTCTGGAATTCGCATACGCCGTCAGCGGAGAGAAGGTTACCGGCTGTGAACTGAAAAAGAAATGTACACTGAAAATGGGCCAGGGTATCGCCGGGTGGGTTGCGGAAAACCTGGAGACGGTAATCATAGAGGACGCGTCCAAGGACAAGCGTTTCTTCAGCGGAGTAGACAAAATCACGGATTTTAAAACTACCAGTCTCGTAGCCGTTCCTCTTGTCGGCAGGAGCGGTCTTATCGGAGTAGCCGAGATTTTAAATCCAAAGGACAGGAAGAGCTTCAACGAATATGACGCAGACATCTTTCATACTCTTTGCAGGCAGATAAGCTCCGCTTTCGAAAATGCCAAGTACTATAAGGAGTCCCTGCAGATGGAAAGGGTAAG
>JADFXO010000287.1 GCA_015233485.1 Nitrospirota bacterium | reverse complement strand
TTCTAAGTTATCCTTGTCGGCAATTATCCCGCCGGTTTTTGATACAGTATATAAACCCTTAATGCCGCCTTCACAGGCCTTTTTAAACCAATCGCTTATTTCTGACGCGTCTTTAGCCACCTGAATCAATTCTTTTGGCAGATTGCCAATTACCGCCGTGCCTCCACAATGCAGCGAATTGCCTTTCACAGCCTTTATATTATTCTCGTGAATGCAAAACCGGCCCCTTCTGTTGCAGAAATACGGGCCGTCAATAAGGCATCCATCCAGGGCCTTCTCTTCGTTATTATTAAGAACCAGGATTACCTTATCCACATCCCCTGTGTCCTCGTCCGCGGCGCTGGCCGTTTCTCCGAAAACGCACAGCGCGGTTAATATCAGCATTATTATAATCTTCCAGTTCATAGGCTCATATTATATTTACATCAGGTTATATTGTCAATGACTGAGGCATATTTAATGGGGTCGGAAATCCCGAGGCGCTCAAAACCTCTTTGGCGTATCACACAGGAATCGCACCGCCCACATGCCCCCGCGGGGGTTGGGTCATAGCATGAGCTTGTCAGCGAATAGTCCACGCCAAGCTCCAGGCCTGTTTTGATTATCTCCGCCTTTGTCATGCTTAGTAGGGGCGCGTGGATTACGACATTTCCCCTGCCCTCTACCGCAGCCTTAGTGGCCAGATTGGCCATCGCCTGAAACGATTTGAGATACTCCGGACGGCAGTCAGGATAGCCGCTGTAGTCAACGGCGTTTGCGCCTATAAAAATGTCATATGCCCCCAGAACCTCCGCCCAGGCCAGGGCAAAGGAGAGAAATATCGTATTTCTTGCCGGTACATACGTTACTGGAATCACACACGAGCCGTTGTTGACATCGGAGGGGCCACTGTCCTTGGGGACTTCCATATCGCTTGTCAGCGCAGACCCACCAATGCTTCTCATGTCGAATTTAATAGTCAGATGGCGAAGCACGCCAAGAAACTCCGCAACCCTGCCCGCGCTCTGAAGCTCTGTGATGTGTCTCTGCCCGTAGTCATACGATATGGCATAACAGTCATACCCATCACTTTTTGCTATGGCAAGGGCCGTCGCGGAGTCAACCCCGCCGCTCAGTAAGACAATCGCCTTACGCGGGAGGCTGCCGCCCCTGTGTTTGCAGTCGCGCTCTCCCCTCATATCTCTATCTTAAACTCTGCCCCGCCTTCGATATTTCTTACCGTAAGCCTCCAGCCCATGTTGTTTTCGATTATCGTCTTTGACATATACAGGCCAATTCCCGTGCCCACATTCGACGGTTTGGTCGTAAAGTGCGCATCGAAAACCCTGTCTATTATATCTTCCTGGATACCGCCTCCGGTGTCTCGTATGGTGATTATTATTTTTTCACCACCGGCATTGGAGATATTAATATCGATATTGTCTTTGTCGCCAGACTGCCCCTTTTCCCCGCGTCTTGACAGTATCGCGTCTCTGGCGTTATTGATTATGTTTAAAATGACCTGCTTAAACTCGTTCGGATAGCCTGTTATGCTATTGAAGAAAACCCCTTCATCCGACGTTATGTTGATGAAAATACTATCTTTCATAAAATATGACGAGAACATTCCAACCAGCTCCTCTATCGCCTTTTTGATGTCAAACTGGACTTTCTCTTTGGATGGAAGTAAAAACTTGCGAAAATCACTGACCGTATTGACCATGAATTCTACATGGTCAATTATTGTTCTTTGCGATTTGTTTAAATAGCCGGCATCCAATTCTCCATAGACATATGCGTCTTTAAGGTCCTGAGCCGTTATCGCAATAACGTTCAGCGGCTGTTTCCACTGGTGGGCTATCAGGCTTATCATCTCCCCCATCGCCGCCATTTTTGACTGCTGGCGCAGGAGCTGCTCGCCTTGTAGTCTTTTGTTTGTTTCCTCTTTAACTTTCTCGCTGAGTTCCTCGTTAAAACGGCGAAGCTCCTCTTCCATACGCTTTTGTTCGGAGATATCGCGCGCGGCGGCAAATACCCCTATTACCGTGCCTGCCTCATCCTTATACACAGAGGCGTTATATAAAACGGGTGTGATATTGCCGTTGCGGTGTCTGATGCCGAGTTCATAATCACGCACCTCCCCATAGTCGAACACCCTTCTGTAACCCGCCTCGGCTTTGTCTGGTTCGGTAAAATAGTTAGAGAAATTTGTTCCGATTAACTCGTCTCTTGAGCATCCTGTAATGGACTCTGTGGCCGCGTTAACATCGCTTATCTTGCCGCCGTGTGTGATGGTTATAAGCGGGTCTAAGCTCGTCTCTATAAGATTTCTGGAATAAAGACCGGCAGCCTTTACGGCGTCTGTCAGGCGTTTGTGTTCAAGATTCTGCCACAACCAATCCATTAATATCGTTAACTGATTAACGTCCGTCTGAGTACATTCCCCATCCTTGTTTCCTACGGCCGTTAACACGGCAATCCTGCCGCTATCGAACGTCGGCACTACCATCAGGCTTTTCAGAGGCATATGGCCTTGCGGACATCCGCGTTTGTTTAATGTGGTCGTCTCGTAATTATTGACTATGACAGGCCCTCTCCGGCGTACCGCCTCAGCCCACAGGCCGGCGTGTTCTATCGGGAAACGCAACTCATCTCTTTTAACTGCGCACTCTTTCATTACATTTACAGAGTATGCTCCGGGTACGTACTCAGACTCATCCTCGTTGCCAAAGTTTATAAAACCTATCGCGCTGCCTGTTAAATCGAGACTACTCTGAAGAACAAAGTCCATTATTTCATTTACAGGTTTGCCCGCCATCTGATGTAACTGAACCATGGCCTCAAGGCGTTTTTCGTTAACCCTCCTAAGTTCCTCCATTTCCCTCTGCTTTGTAATATCTTCCACAATCGCGAGGTGACAATCGGATGCCTCGCCTTCTACCCATAGAGACACAACAACAATCTTTACCCATACGACACCACCGTTTTTATGAATATACCTTTTTTCCGCGCTGAATTTATCAATATCACCTTCCACAAGCTTTTTCCTGTTGGCAAGGCTAACTGCAAGGTCATCCGGATGCGTAATCTCTTGAAAGGTCAGCTTTGACATTTCCTCCATAGAATATCCTACGATGTCGCAAAATGCCTGATTAATCGCCACAAACCGTCCGAATTGTGATTCAACAATCACTATGCCGACAGGGGACTGCTCGAAAATTGCCCTCAACCGGATTTCTGACCGTTTTATTTGGTACTCTAATTCCTTAAGCTCTGTAATATCTTCGGCAGTGCCGATGAGCATCTCAATCTTTTCATTTTCATAGACGGGCGTAACGTTGAAAATAATAATTCTCTTTGCCGCGTCTTTACGTGTTAACTCGATTTCGTAATTTACCACCCTTTCACCATCAACGGATGCCCTGATAAACTGTTTATTTACCTGAGGCAGAACATCGTTGTCGAACAATATCGAAAATGGACGCCCTATTAACTCATCCGCCGAATATCCGGTAATACACGATACTTTATAATTGGTTAATAAGAAATTGCCGGCCAAGTCGATTGAATAAACGGCATTTGTGGTGTTATCTAAAACTTTCTGCAAAAAATCCCTTCGCCGGCTCAGCTCAATATGACTCTCTCTTATCTCTCTAACCATCTTGTTGAAAGAGTACGCCAGCTGTCCAAGCTCGTCTTTAGACTCTACCGTAACCACGGTATCAAGCCTTCCCTTTCCTACTTCACAAGCGGCTTTTGTCAAAATAAAGATTGGGCGTGTCTGCCATCTTATAATAATATTCGCAACGATTAACGCCGCCGTAAGGTAACACAGGATAAGGACAATAACATAACGCAATTTAGTGTAATAAGGGGCAAGGACTTCGGAATAATCGCGCTTAACTACTAAACCCCAGCCAGTGGCCGCGTCTATGGGTATATATCTGTACGCGGCCAGCACCTTTGTGCCTTTATAGTCCGTGCCGATAATAGTACCTTCGTTGGCGTCTAACGCGCGCTCCATCATTACAGTCCTGACCTTGTACTGCAATGGAACAGGGGCTTCGCCGCTGGGAAGCTTATGTTTCAGACTTACAAGCAACAGTCCATCGTTATTTGCCAGTATCGTCTCTGAAGTGTCTCCGCGTTGGATGTTATATGACAATGCCGCCATAAAATCCGACATGGTAACATTCATAATAATAATATACCGTGGTTGAGAATCCACATCGAGAACATGGGATACATAAAGGTCAGCAGCGCCGTCTGTTGGATCAAAGGCAAAACAGATGTGATAACGGCGCGACTTCATTGCCCCTTTGAAATAATCAACGTATGAGACGTCCCTCCCAATGTCTTTGCTCCTTGTGGACGCTATTATTTTTCCGCTTTGGATATCGGCTACCTGAATATTATCGAAGATATTAAATGTCGTCCTGTAATCTTCCAGATATTGAATAAATTCATGATTTTCGGCAAGCGACTCGCCGTTAGAAATATACGACTTTGTTAAATTACTCTTTACAAATGTTTCGATATTTGATGTAAATCTTAAAATCCTCCTGTTTACATTTTCCTTTCTGACATCGGCAATTTGGTTTACACTTGCAACAGCCTCATCAAGTACCTTATGATAATCGCTTTCTATATCGGTAAACGGCACTCCTGTCAGATCGGTAAATATAAAAAAAGAAACCACAACTATAGTAATGAGCAGACTGATAAATAAGAACATCTTTGCCCTTATGCTGTATGACCGTATATCAAGCGCCGGTTTTTTCATTGAACTTCCTTTACATCATATTGGAACTCATTAAGACTATATTTATCGGGCATATCAAGGACGTCATAGATAAGTTTTCTGTCAAAACTTCCGATGATTTTCTCAGTAGTCACGGTGGAATCGATTTTCCCCTGTTTTTTCAGAAATTCAAGCATCAAGGCAATCTGGCCTTCTCTTTTAAGACTCTTTTCGGAAATAACCGGCAGTTGGGACTGCCACATCATATTTTTATCTGTTATATCCACAATCAGCTCTGTTGTTATATCAGGGTTATCTCCCACGATAGATCGTAAATTCACAATTGTCCATGTGGCGGCAAGAAATAGATTTGTGCTGTTGCTATTTATCCATTTTATAGCCCGGATTTCAGCCGCGAGCACCTCACAGGTTGCTTGGGGATGTTTTACATAATAATCCTTCG
>JADFXO010000286.1 GCA_015233485.1 Nitrospirota bacterium | reverse complement strand
TGGGCACAAACTGCACTTACTGTATTAATATGAACAAGAACAGGTTGATCCAAAGCGGTATAGGCATAGACGTCCTTAATGAGACGATCAAAGACCCACGGAAAGCCCCGCTTCCAGAAAATGAAAAGGCGCTGCTTTTGTTCGTGCTCAAGGCCGTAAAAAACCCGCACTCAGTCGTAGGCGGTGATGTAGAGGAGTTACTCAAACTGGGCTGGAGTGATAGGGATATCCTCGATGCCTTGGTTCAAGGAGCCAATATGGTTGCGGCCGATATTTTAATTGATACATTTAAAGTCGAACAAGACTGAATTTACACGTAACGGGATAAGTTCGATGGTGGAGGGTGTGTTCACTAATAATTTATCTTGACACTCTTGACAAAAAATGATACCATGTAAACGAGAAACCCATTAAGTATTATAAGGAGGAATTCCATGTTAAGAGTACCTAGACTCAGTGTAGTGGTTTTGTTAGCAATACTCATATTGTCCTTTACTGGTGTTTCAATGGCTGAAACCCGATGGCAGAGAAACCATCCCCGCAGGACTCAGGTAAACAAACGTCTCCTCAATCAACACAGACGCATAAACAAGGAACTCAGGCGAGGAAAAATATCCCGCGCTCAAGCGAGGCAACTCAAGAAAGAAAACCGCCAAATCCGTAGGGATGAACGTCACATGGCCAGACAAAACGGCGGACACATTACGAAGGATGAGCAGAAGGCCCTCAATCAGCGGGAAAACGACGTTAGCAATCAAATTGGCAAATAATAAAGGGATTAAAGGTGAAGGGGGATAATCCCCCTTCACCCCGTAATCACGTACATGTTTTATCTGTTGAATTTAGTCTGCCGCCCGCTGGCGGCTTCGGCACTCCGGTCAAGAACCTCATTCGCTGACCCGCAGCGCCTTGATGTTTAATTGAACGCAGCGGTTGCCGTTGTACTCGTTTATGGTGGGAGTGAATGCAGCGTCAACACATTCAGAATTGCCGATGTCCTCGATAAGCCCTCCCATGTCATATCCGATTGCGTCAATGACAAAGCCGTTGTGGCCGAGTTTCAGCTTCAGGTGGTTTTTCCCCACTATGCGGGGTTTTATCGCCAACAGGCCGCGTGAACCGAAAATCGGGTCGGGATTCCCACAACCATACGGGGCAAGCCTCGACAAGTCGGCCATCAGTTTCATATTCACGTCTTTTATAAAGCAGTCCACATCGATTGTAAGGGTTGGAGGTGAACCATCGTCATTACGTGCCCCTTCTACGAAGTCGTTGACGGCCTGTTCAAATAAGGGTATGTTTGGGAGCCTTCAATTTTACCCCCGCCGCCTGTTTATGCCCTCCGAATTGAATTATGTGCCGCGTGCACGAAGAGATGGCCTTGCATATGTCTACCTCAGGGATACTCCTTGCGGAGCCTCTCGCAATGCCGTCCTTTATGGAAAACACTATACTGGGGAGATTAAATCTGTCCACCAGCTTTGAGGCGACAATGCCGATGACACCTTCGTGCCAGTTTTCGTCCGCTACCACTATAACGCGGCCCTGAGGTTTAATGTCCCCTAATTTGGCTAAGGCGCTATTGAACACCTCTTCCTCAATCTTTTGCCTTTCCTGATTCAATTTTGTGAGATATTCGGCCAGTGTTTGCGCCTCATTCAGGTCTTCTGTCAGCAGAAGGCGCACTACGTTGGAGGCGTCGTCCATTCTGCCCGCGGCGTTGATTTTCGGTATCAGCATGTATGAAAGCATATCCGGCTCAGGTATGCGTCCATTAATGCCGGAACATTTTATAAGCGCCTTGAGGCCAGGCCTTCGCGTCTCATGCAATAACTTAAGGCCGTCCTTTACAATCAATCTGTTTTCACCAGTCAGAGGAGCTACGTCGGCTATGGTTCCAAGGGCCGCCATATCCAGCAAGCCTTTATCCATCCTGCCAAGCAGGGCGCGGCTGAGCATCAGGGCAACTCCTGCCCCGGTAAGATTTGGAAACGGTGAGTTATCCCCTTCAATCTTAGGATTTATTATGCTGACGGCCCTGGGTAATTGACTGCCGCCGCCATCGACATATGGCTCGTGATGGTCGGTGATTATAACGCCAATGCCGTACTGCCGTGCAGCCTCAACGGCATCATAAGAGCTTATTCCACAGTCAACCGTTACAATCAGAGAGCATCCCAGCGCCCTTGCCCTCTCAACCGCCTGTATGTGAAAGCCGTAGCCGTCCTTAAACCTGCTTGGGATAAAACACTCAACAGAGGCGCCCATACCACGAAGGGTCTCCGTTAAGATAGCGGCCGCGGTTGTGCCGTCCGTGTCATAGTCACCGCTGATGAATATTCTTTCTGAACGCGAGACCGCCCCGCCTATCTCACTAACCGCCCTTTCCATGCCGGAGAGTCCGAAAGGATCGCCAATGGAATCTATTGTGGAATGCAGAAAATCCCTCGCCTTCTCCGGCGTCTTGATATCGCGGTTGACCAACACCTGCGTGGCCAACAGAGACATGTCCAACTCCCTGGCAAAGTACTCTAAGAAATCCTTATTAGTCCTCTTTAGCAGCCATCGCTTTTGTATCGAAGGCATGGCGTCAATGTTGTTTCTTTATCAACGGCTTATTCCCTGACCACAGCAGCACGACCGGACTGGCTACGAAAACGGACGAATACGTGCCCACCAGGACGCCGAGAATCATCGCAAGCGCAAAATCATGCAGCACCTCGCCGCCGAATATAAACAGCGCTATTGAGGCCATAAGCACCGTCAGAGACGTAATCAATGTCCTTGAGAGCACCTCATTAATGCTCCTGTTTATGAGGCTGTCAATGGTTTCCTTTAAAAGCACCCTCATGTTTTCCCTGATTCTGTCAAATACGACCACCGTGTCCGTTAGTGAATAGCCGGCAATGGTCAGGAGCGCTGTAAGGAGGATTAGGTTTATCTCAAGCCCGGTGATATAGAAAAACCCAAGGACGGCGAGGACATCGTGAAATGTGGCCACAGCAGCCCCTAAGCTGAAACTCAACTGAAAGCGCCATCCGACATATATGATAATCCCGACAGTGGAGGCAATCACTGCCCACAGGGCGTCTACCCTGAGCCTTTTACCAACCTTCGGGCCTATCTCAGAGATTGAATCCACGGTTATCTTGTTCCCCGGAAAACCCTTCGTAAGGGCCTCGATGACCTTGTCCGAAAGCCCCTTCTCTACTGACGCCGCCTCTGTCGGCGACGCCGGCGATGTGGAGGATGTGTGTTCGCCAGCTTTTTTTAATACGATAAGCACTTTTTTTGCCGATGGGAAGTCCTGAAGGTCTGCCCCTTTTATGCCGTTGCCCTCAAGGGCTGTCCTGACCTGATGAAGCGTAACCCCATTGTCGAACTTGACCTGAACGGCCGTGCCTCCGGCAAAGTCTATCCCCAGATTCGCCGTCCCCCGCGCTATCGCCACAACAGCTAGTATGCCGACTAACGACAGTACCCCTGAGACAATAAAGGCAATATAGCGCCTTCCCATGAAATCTATATTGGTTCGTTTAATAATTTCAATCATATGCTGAGATTCCTAACCTCCTTGGATGTATTTAGGTAGTCAAAGACGGCCTTCGTGCCTATGAGAGAGGTAAAAAGGTTGATTGCTATACCGATGCTCAATGTAACAGCAAACCCTTTTATCGGGCCGGTGCCGAATTGAAACAACACGGCCGCCGTTATGAGTGTGGTTACATGTGAGTCGACAATCGTCAGAAACGCCTTATCGTATCCTGAGTCGACCGCCGCCCGCGGGGTCTTCCCAAGTTTTATCTCGTCTCTCATACGCTCAAACATAAGGACGTTTGTATCAACGGCCATACCTATTGCGAGGACAATACCTGCAATGCCGGGCATTGTCAGGGTCGCGTTCATTGCCGCCATAGCGCCCAGAAGGAATATTATATTTAAGACGAGGGCAACATCGGCGATAGCTCCGGCCAGGCGGTAGTAAAAGGCCATAAACACGGCCACTAAGAGAAACGCCACCAGCGCGGCACGCTTGCCGGCCTCAATGGAATCAGACCCAAGCGACGGCCCTACGGTAATATTCTGTAGCAGGGTTACAGGGGCAGGTAACGAGCCGGCTCTTAACACTATGGCAAGATCTTTGGCCTCTTCCATCGAGTATGAACCGGAGATTTGGGCGTTTCCTCCAGAGATTTTTTCCTGAATCACAGGGGCGGAGTATACGTTACCGTCAAGTATAATGGCCAGGCGCTTCTTTACGAACTTGCCAGTAAGCTCCTCAAAGAGCTTCGCCCCATCAGGATTAAAAGTCACAGAGATATACGGGGTATTGAAGCGCGAATCAATGGCCACTCTGGCCTCTGAGAGAAAATCTCCGGTGAGAAGAGATTCTTTCTTTAGCAGATATGGGTGTTTTGTGACCTCGCCGGTCTCCTTGCTCGTGTGTCTTTCAAAGAGTATCTCGCTATCTTCGGGGATTTTTTCCTTCATCTTCGCAATGAAATCCTCCTCATCGGCCGGCTTGACGGAGGCGGGAACTTCGGCGGCCAGTTTGGATTCGTCATCGACGAGTTTGAACTCAAGCTGGGCGGTCTTGCCGATTAAATCAATCGCCCGCTTAGGGTCTTTTACACCGGGCAGCTGAACGACTATCTCGCCCTCCCCCTGCCGCAGGATAACCGGCTCAGAGACGCCGAACTGGTCTATGCGGTTGCGTATGGTCTCAAGGGCCTGGTCTACCGCGTTTTCCTTAATGGATTTGATCTCTTTTTCGGAGAGGGTATAGACTAACCGGCCATCGGCCTCTTTGGCGACGAGCGTAGGATACGCGCTCTCAACGACCTTTCTTGCGTCAACAGAGGCGGGGACGATAATTATCTCGGAGCCGCTTACCGTGGCCTCCGCCTTTGTCTCTTTCTTCGACAGGAGTTTATTAATGCCGCCGGCAGTCCTTTTCACGTTCAACTGGACGGCCTTGTCGCCTTCCACTTCAAAGACAAGGTAGATTCCACCCTGAAGGTCAAGGCCAAGTATAATGCCTTTGTCCGGCATATAGTCCCTGTAAGCCTTGTGCATTAACTTATAAACAGGCGTATTTGGAAGCAGTGCTATAAATGACGCCAAAAGCGCCAGGGCGATTAGAGAAAAGCGCCACTTTATGTTCTTTTTCACGAAACAACCTCCTTACCGTAATG
>JADFXO010000285.1 GCA_015233485.1 Nitrospirota bacterium | reverse complement strand
AAGTCCACCTTGTCAAGCTCTTTGGTGCCGCCTTGGGCCATGTCGGCCCTTCCTCCGCCTCTGCCTCCGGCAAGGTCTGCAACCTCTTTCAGTATCTTACCCGCGTGGTATTTGTCCGTCAGGTCTTTTGTTACCATCGCTATGAAGGACGATTGGGCGTCCATTGCCGAGGCCGCTATGATTATGCCAGAGCCTATTTTTTCCTTTAATTTGTCTGCAAAATCCCTGAGACTCTTTTGGTCAAGCCCGTCCCGTTTTGAGACCAGTACCTTCACTCCGTCTACTTCCTTTACCGATTGTAAGAATGACGATACGTCGCGGCCCATGTCCTTTGTCTTCAGAGACTGAAGTTCTTTCTCGAGCTCTTTTAATCTTTTTACGATTGAGGGGAGTTTCTCAAGCGGCGACTCTGTCTTTAATAATTCAGAGACCGTCTTAAGGTCGCTGATTTTGTGTCTTGCGAGGGCGAGGCTTGCCGTACCGGTTATGGCCTCTAGCCTCCTTACGCCTGAGGCAATGCTCCCCTCAGCTATTATAATAAACGGGCCGATTTGCCCTGTGCTTCGGCAGTGTGTGCCGCCGCAGAGTTCCTTACTAAAACCCTCCACCTCTACTACCCGCACCTCAGAGCCGTATTTTTCGTCAAACAGCGCCATTGCCCCGTAGTCTATGGCCTCGTTTATGCCCATTGTGTGTGTTGCCACGGGGAGGTCTTCCAATATCTTGCCGTTTATCATGTCCTCAATCTTGTGTTTCTCTTCTTCCGTAATGGGGTAGAAATGCGTGAAGTCGAAACGCAGCCGGTCGGGGGTGACAAGAGACCCTGCCTGCTTTATATGGTCGCCTATCAAGCTCCTGAGTGCCGCTTGTAGCAGGTGTGTCGCCGTGTGGTTGCGCATTGTGGCCGTCCTGAGCTTTTTATCTACTCTGCATGAGACTGCCTCAGACTGCCTCAGAGAGCCGGTTTTTACATGAACCCTGTGTATTATTAAATTATTAGGTGTCTTTTTTGTATCTCTGACTTCGAGCGTTGCCTTATCGGTTTGAATAATGCCCTTGTCGCCGGCCTGCCCGCCCGATTCACCATAAAACGGCGACTTGTCGAGTATTATCTCTGCCTCGTCCCCCTTGTGTAAGACATCGACCGGTTCACCATCTTTAAGCATGAGATTGACTACAGAGCCGGTCTCTAAAAGCTCATAACCAAGAAAATACGTCTCGCCGCTTATCCTTACGGCGTTGTTGTAGATGGAATTCACCATGCCGGAAATCCCTGCCTGGTCTTCCGCCCATGAGAGCTTTCCCCTTGTCCTTTGTTTTTTCATTTCCTCATTGAAGCCGTCCTCATCAACTGCGAGGCCGTTTTCTTTGGCCGCTTCCATCGTTAAATCCATAGGGAAGCCATATGTGTCATAAAGCCGAAAGGCCTCGCCACCCGGAATAACGCCCAGTCCCGCTGATTTCACAGAGGCGATTATCTCATCCAGCAGTTCTGAGCCTTGAGAAAGCGTCCTGAAAAACCTCTCCTCTTCAAACTTTAATATCTCCTCTGAACGCTCCCTCTCTTTTGACAGCTCAGGATAGACATCCCCCGAGGCCTCAACAACGGCGCGAATCAATCTGTGCAAGAAGGGCTTCCCTACGCCAAGCTTCCGGGCGTGCCTTGATGCGCGGCGAATTATACGCCTTGCCACGTAGCCGCGTCCATCGTTTGACGGCATCAGACCCTCCGACAGCAGAAAAGTAACCGCCCTGATATGGTCTGCTATTACCCTTATTGAGACGTCCTGCTTCTTCTCCTTTCCATAAGTGACATGGGCCTTTGTAGTGATGGCCTCTATTATTGGCGCAAATATATCGGTATCAAAATTGTTCAGTTTCTTTTGCAGGACACTCGTAATACGCTCAAGCCCCATGCCCGTGTCTATGCTGGGTTTGGGAAGATGAGTGAGTGTGCCGTCCACCGCCCTGTCGTATTGCATGAAGACCAGATTCCATAGCTCCAGGTACCTGTCGCAGTCACACCCGACGGCGCACTCCGGCCGCCCACACCCCATAGCCTCGCCCTGGTCTATGATTATCTCTGAGCACGGGCCGCATGGGCCTGTGTCTCCCATCTGCCAAAAATTATCCTTCGCCCCAAGCCTTACGATTTTGTCGCTTTTTAATTCAGTATTCTGCGTCCAGAGGGCTATCGCCTCCTCGTCATTTTCAAACACGGATACCCAGAGTTTGTCTTTGGGTAGTTTATACCAACCCGTCAGAAGTTCCCACGCGAAGACTATGGCGTCTTTTTTGAAATAATCCCCGAACGAAAAATTCCCCAGCATCTCAAAAAACGTATGATGGCGCGCGGTGAAGCCGACATTTTCTATGTCGCTTTGCTTGCCTCCGGCGCGCATACACTTCTGGCATGACGTGGCGCGGCTGTAGCCGGGTGAGTCAGTTCCTAAAAAAGCGCCCTTAAACTGAACCATGCCGGCGCTTGTAAACAGGAGCGACGGATCGTTCTTCGGTACAAGCGAAGAGCTTTTCACGCGCTCATGCCCTCGCTCACGAAAATATTCTAAAAACCGTTCCCTTATCTCTTTTCCCTTCATCTCTTCCCAGCCTTTTCCATCTCCGCCAACTCCTCAGGTTCACATAGCCCTTCATATTCTGTTATGGCCCTTCGGATTATTCCATAGTCATAACCCTTCCTCTGAAGCTGACCGTAGAGCCTGTTGATTTTAACCTTTATGGGCAGATTTTTTAAAGCCCTTTCTTTCTTGCCGATAAGTTTTATTGCCATTTCAATCTGCTCATCGGCAGAGGAGAAAACCATCCTGTCGATTATCTCGTCTGGGATGCCGCGCTTTTTGAGGTAGTATCTTGAGCCGTTTTCACCCAGCATCTTCCCCTCTTTGCAGTAGCGCAGTATAAATTCGGCCGTCTTTTGGTCGTCTATGAGACCGGCTGCTTTTATTTGGCCGATTGTCCCGGCAATCAATTCGTTGCCGTAGCCCTTGTCCTGCAATTTCGTTCTAAGTTCAAGCTCGCTCCTGTTGCGAATGCCCAGCAATTTAATCGCGTAACTTTTAATATTGGGGATAGACTTCATTTTTCCTCTTTTAATCTTCCTCGGGGGCAATTTCGGCAATCGAAATGTGTCCCTGCTCACGAATTTTGGCCTCTACCTCCGACATAACGGCCTCGTTATCAAGGAGGAATTTCTTCGCGTTGTCCCTGCCCTGCCCAAGTTTGGTGCTGCCGTAGCTATACCACGTGCCGGCGCGTTCGATTATTCCCTTGTCAGCGCCGATGTCAACCAGCTCTCCGGCCTTTGATATGCCTTCGTTGTAGTAAATATCGAACTCGGCCTGCCGAAACGGAGGGGCTACCTTGTTTTTCTGTACCTTCACCCTCACGCGCCCCCCCATTACCTCCTGATTTACCTTGATGCTGTCTATCTTTCTTATGTCCAGTCGCAGAGATGAGTAAAATTTCAGCGCATTGCCCCCCGTAGTGGTCTCAGGGCTTCCATACATCACGCCAATTTTGTGTCTTATCTGATTTATAAAAATCACCGCCGTGTTGCTCTTGGATATCGCAGACGTCAGTTTCCTCAGTGCCTGGCTCATAAGCCTTGCCTGAAGTCCCGGCAACTGGTCGCCCATGTCTCCCTCTATCTCTGCCCGCGGCACAAGGGCCGCAACCGAATCAATAACTATAATATCAAGGGCATTGCTCCTTACGAGCGTTTCGCACACCTCAAGGGCCTGTTCGCCGCTGTCAGGCTGAGAGATGAGCAACTCTGCCACCTTCACCCCTATACGCGTTGCGTAACTAACGTCAAGGGCGTGTTCGGCGTCTATGAAGGCCGCCACACCGCCCGTCTTTTGCGCCTGTGCTATTGTGCTCAGAGCCAGGGTGGTCTTCCCGGAGGACTCAGGGCCGTATATCTCTGTCACCCGTCCCCGCGGGATTCCTCCTACGCCGGTTGCCAGGTCCAATGTGAGTGAACCCGTTGGGATTACCTTTATCCCTTCGGCTATGGCGTCCTCTCCAAGTTTCATTATTGATCCTTTGCCGAAATTCTTCTCTATTTGAGCGATGGCCGCTTCTATTGCCTTTTCCTTATTCTTGTCCTTGTCTTTATCCTTGTCCTTGTCCTTCGTCATCTCAATGCCTCCTGTTATTATGTGGCTCTTTCGCTTATATATCTTAAAAACCTCTCTTTGTGTTTATATGCCGCGCTTGTGTCTGGTCCGACGAGGCCGGACTTTATCAGACGAGCGTTCACAAATGTCTTATTGCTTAAAAATAAATAGCACATTGTCTCATCCGGTATGAGTTTATCATATTTTATAAATACGCGCTGCCCTTTTGTCAGCTCATCTAAAAACTCAACGGCAGCTTCCCTCATGGCCTCAATGGTTACTATGCCTACCAGCGTGATTAACGCCCCATTACTTAAAACCAGACGCTCAGGTGACCGGACTTCTTTCACCCTGTAGTAAGTCTCGCGCTGGTGTGCTTCGCCGTCTATGGTCGAGCCGAATCTCACGCGTTTGGGGTTTACTTGTAAATTAATTTTCAGCGGGTCTTTGAATATATACGGCAGTGCCGCGATTTTCTCTTCGCAGCTTATTACGCATGGGGAGGCATTCTCTATTGTGTATTCTGCATCATAGTACAAGTCCTGGCCTATTGAGAGTTTATCTTTTATTATAGGTATAAACTCCTCGTTGATTTCGTATCCTATGGAATTTCGTCTTAGTTTTTGGGCGGCAAGCGAGGTAGTCCCGCTCCCAAGAAACGGGTCGAGGACGGTCTCTCCAACAAATGTAAACATCTGGATAAGGCGCGCCGGCAGCTCAAGCGGATAGGCGGCGATGTGCTTAGTCTGTTTTTCGCCGGGGAATTGCCAGTGTCCGCTGAAATATGTATTCCACTGTTCTGTAGTAAGGGCTGACTGCTCCTTTATTGCCTTTGAAACTGGCGGCGGGTTGCCGTGCTTTTTAAAAATAAGTATGAATTCATAGTCCAGTTTGATAATCCCGTTTCTCGGGTACGGGAACGAGCCCATTATCGTCGCCCCCCCGCTGGTATTGCAGGTGGTAACCTTCTGCCATATTATAGCGCCCATGTAGTCCATAGAGGCGTTTTCACAGAACTTTATAATCTCGGTTCTTATGGGTATCACCTTATATCTGCCGTAGTATGCGGCGC
>JADFXO010000284.1 GCA_015233485.1 Nitrospirota bacterium | reverse complement strand
GACGATACCAAGAGTGTTGAGAGAGATTGGGCGAAGACGGCGTTGACGCGCCTCTTGCCGTGTTCAGCGAAGTAAGTCTAAACACACGCAATGATTCAGCGGCCAAGTCAGAGATAAAGGATATGGCTACCAAGTCAGACTTAAAGGATTTGGCTACTGCCCTCCGGCAAGACATGGCGACAAAGACTGACATAAAAGACATGGCGGCAAAAGAGGATATAGCCAATTTAAAAACAGAGATAGAGAAATCCAAAACAGATACCATCAAATGGATGCTGGCTTTTGCAGCAACGCAGGTCGGCATACTGATAGCGGCGATGGGCTTAATGTTTAAGTTCTTTACTAAATAGACCGAGACTCCTGAAACACCCACCGCACACTATCTATAGATTCTTCCTGCTATTGTTTACTGCTAATATGATAGAAATTAAACCAATAGCCCACGTTTATCACCTCCTCTTCAATTAATTACGCACGTTTAATTTTATGACAAATTTCTTATTAAAAGGTAAAACTAATGTTGTATAATTATGCCGTATGTTAACGGCAGTTTTGCACAGATGAGGATGTCCGGGTTTTTATTCGACCTCCCTGAGGAGTTAATAGCCCAATATCCTCCGGATGAGAGAGGTAAATCCAGACTCATGGTGCTATCCGGGGACAACTGTATCGAACATAAGGCATTTGAAGACATAGTGGATTATTTTAATGCCGGTGACCTGCTTGTCCTGAATGATACAAAAGTCCTCCCCGTAAGGCTCGTGGGAAAGACCGAAACAGGTAAAACTATTGACTTGCTCATCGCACAAAAGAATGAAACCGGCGCTTATCGAATTCTATCAAAGGGAAAATATACCGGACGGGTGTTTTTTTCGGAAGACTTCTACGCTGATGTTTCAGATGGGAAGGATGCGGTTTTTTACCATGACGGCCCGTTAGAGGGCCAGCTCCAAAAATTCGGCCTTATGCCCCTGCCCCCATATATCAAAAGGCCCCCATGCGGCATTGACAGAGAGAGATATCAGACCGTGTATGCCGAGAAAGAAGGCTCAATAGCCGCCCCTACCGCCGGGCTTCACTTTACACGCAAGATACTGGACGCGCTAAGACACAAAGGCATCATGCTTGAGTCTATCACGCTCTGTGTCGGTGAGGGAACATTTAAACCGATTCAAACCGAATATGTCTCAGACCACAAGATGGACAGCGAGAAATTTGAAATCGACACATCATTGCTTGAGAAAATAAAAGAGACCAAAAAAAACGGCAATAAGACCGTCACAGTCGGCACAACAACGACAAGGGCCATTGAGGCCTTGTCGTGCGGCAGATACAAATTAATCAACACGAGCGAGTCAGCCAATGGCTGCCAGAGAATAACCGCCTCTACGGACATTTTTATCTACCCCGGCTATGAATTTAAGGCCGCCGCCTCGATTATAACCAATTTTCACCTGCCGCGCTCTACGCCGCTGTTGCTTGCCTCGGCATTTGCAGGGCAAGACCGCCTTTTGCGTGCTTATAAAGCTGCCATAGCCGCCAAATATAGATTTTTCTCCTACGGTGATGTTATGCTTATACTGTGAAAGGCAGATTATTTGATAAGATTGGTTATGACTTTATTGAAGGGAAGGGTTTGTTGATTGTGGTGGTGGTGTTGTTTTCATCCGCCAGCTTTATTTTAGGGTTTTTCGCAGGGAAAAAGGTATCAACCACGGCTGTCTCACAGGCAAAAAAGGCTGAACCGGCCATTATTGAAGCGAGGACATTTAAGCCGGCAGTACCCGCGCCGCCCGCTCAAATAGAGGCAGCCGCTGTTAAACCGCAGGATGTACCTCCGGCAGTTAAAAACTATGAACTCATCAACCCGGGCGAAGAACTTCAACATGCCGAATCCATAGGACCGCAACCCCCACAGGCTGAACAACCAAAGACGCAACAACCGAAAATGGAACAACCGAAGACGCAACAACCGGAGCAATTAAAGCCCGTGGCGCCAAAGGCGAATTTGCCCGCAGCCGAATTACCCAAGACCCCAAACCCTGTCCTGCCTAAGGCGAAATTACCCGATACAACAAGGCGCGTCCCTGTGACCAAACCTCAGACCAAGCCTCAGATTGAGACAAAAGCGCCCACACCCGCGCCTGAAACTAATAATAAGAATTCGGTTAAAGATGTCTTAACGCCTGTAGCGCCCCCCCCCCAAAGCACACAAGCTGCCCAGGGCACGTTCCACGCGGCTAAAGAATCAGCAAAAACCACCGCCAAACAGCAAAAAGCTCCTAAGGAAATTCCGGCGGCAAACTCAGGCGAAAAATATTTTATTCAAATAGGTGCATTTAAAGGTGTCGGCGATGCCATGAGGCTTCAGGACGATCTCAAAATGAAAGGATTTGACTCCGATGTTATAAAAAATCCCGTTAACGATGGCGTAACACTGTTTAAAGTAAGAGTTGGAGGCAACTTTACAAAGGCCGAGGCGTCACAAATGATGACAAGGTTAAACAAAAAAGGTATCAAGGGTTTTATGAAGGAGACCCAACGATAACCTTAGAGATACCGATAAGCAGTTATAAAGACCTTGATTTTCTGAATTCCGGCCTCTCCCAATCCCTGAAGGCAGTTGAGGACTCTCTTGGAATTGCTGTCAGCGTCAGGGGCAACAAGGTCATAATAGAAGGCAGCGACGACAAGGTGATGATAGCTAAGAAGATGATTCTGGATATATATGATTATAAAAAAGAGGGCAACATTTTAAGGACAGACGACATAAGAAACGCGATAAACCGCTTTGGCATTGCCGAAAAGAGTGCCGGTCTAAAGGATGTCTTTGACAACTATATCCCCGTACCGTCAAAGACGAGGTATATCGCCCCAAAAACAGAGACGCAGTGGAAATATTTAGAGGCCATAAAGACCAACGATATAGTTATAGGTATCGGCCCGGCAGGCACAGGCAAGACCTATCTGGCGATGGCTATGGCCGTTAACGCCTATATGAAAAAACAAGTGAGCCGAATAATCCTCGCTCGTCCGGCCGTTGAGGCCGGAGAGAAACTCGGCTTCCTGCCCGGCGACGTTTATGAAAAGATAAATCCCTACCTAAGACCCATGTACGATGCCCTATTTGATATGATAGACGCCGATAAGGCTTCGGTGCTTATCGAAAAGGGCCTCCTTGAGATAGCCCCCCTGGCGTATATGCGAGGCAGGACGCTCAAGGACGCCTTTGTCATACTGGACGAGGCGCAAAACACCACGGCTGAACAAATGAAAATGTACCTCACCAGGCTCGGTATCAATTCCAGGACGGTCATCACCGGCGACATAACCCAGATTGACCTGCCGGCGGACAAGACCTCCGGGCTTGTCGAAATACAACGCATCCTGAAAGACATTGAAGGGATTAAGACAATCTATTTTTCCGAAAAAGATGTTGTCAGGCATAAACTGGTACAGGAGATTATCAAGGCCTATGAAAAGCATGAGAGGCGTTAAACCCTTTAAGATATTCAAGAACAACATCGACCCAAAGACTTTATATTTCATTTTGACTTTTTCCCTGCTCATCTCTGTGACGATTGTAAGGTCTCTGGATGTGTCGAATTTCATAGGGATTTTTTCTATCTGCATAATAGCTATATCCATAATGTTTATGGATATATTCCGATATAAACCATCGTACTTAAAGCTTCAGAAGATGATAATGCTCCTTGGACTGATGTTCTTTGGCACGTTAGTCTTTGGCCGCCTGATAGAATATATATTTGTAAATTTTACCAGAGGGCTTGGGCTGCATGAACAAAAGACAATAATCTACGGACTGCCCGTGCAGGCAGGGGCAATGCTTGTGATGCTCCTTTTCGACTCGCATACGGCAATAATCTTCTCCTTCATCATAAGCATACTAAGCGGCATATGGCAAAACGACGCCTACTACACATTCTATGTATTTGCGGGGAGCATAATAGCGGCGTTTTCCGTTATCAGATGTAAAAAACGCTCCGATATTATCAGAGGAGGGCTGTATGTCAGCATAGCCAACATCATCTCTGTCCTCGTCTTTTCTACGTTCAGCTCAAACCGCGCTATTGATATCATAATTCCATCATTAATTTTCGCGATGACAAGCGGTATAACCATATCGGCGTTTACTTCTATCATGCTGCCAATACTCGAATCAATATTTAAGGTAACCACAGACATCACCCTGCTTGAGCTTCTCGACTTAAACCAGCCCTTGATGAAAAACCTGATGATAAGCGCCCCCGGAACGTACCACCATAGCGTAATCGTAGGAAATCTGGTTGAGGCGGCGGCGGAAGACATCGGCGTCAACCCCTTGTTGGCAAGGGTCTCGGCCTATTACCACGACATAGGAAAGATAAAGATGCCCGAATATTTTGTAGAAAACCAATCTGGCTCAATAAGCAAGCACGAAAAACTGAACCCGCACATGAGCAGTATGATTCTTATATCTCACGTAAAGGAAGGCCTTGAGTTGGCCGACGAATATAAACTGCCCGAGCTTGTCAAAGACATAATAACGCAGCACCACGGCACACACCTTATTACATATTTCTATCAAAAGGCAAAAGAGGAACAGTCCGACCCGCCAAAAGAAGAAGATTACAGATACCCGGGACCTAAACCCCAAAACAGGATAGCCGCCATTGTTATGATTGCCGACGCCATTGAGGCCGCCTCAAGGGTTCTCAAAGACTCTACTCCGGCCAGAGTTGCCGGCTTAGTCGAAAAGATAATCAATACCGTGTTGATAGACGGCCAATTGACCGAATGCGAATTAACCCTGAAAGACATAAACAAGATAAAAGAACGCTTTACGTATATTTTAAACGGTATCCTGCACAAGAGGGTAGAATATCCTGGCTTTGACTTTAACAAACCCTCCGCCCCGGAAGGAGATAAAAATAAAAACATCGATAGAGAACCTCAACAAAAAGAAAAAGATAAGCCTGCGCTGGACCAAACGCCAGGCGAACCTGGCTCTAACGTTATTGAGTTTAAAAAGGGCGGGACATCCGCTCCTAAGAGCTGAGCTAAGCATAGTCCTTGTTGACGATGAGAAGATGATGGCCCTCAACAAGGAATACCGCGGTGTGGACAAGACCACTGATGTCCTTTCGTTTCCTATGTACAACACTATGAGGGAATTCCCCAAAGAGGGCGAGTTCCTGCTCGGCGACGTGATAAT
>JADFXO010000283.1 GCA_015233485.1 Nitrospirota bacterium | reverse complement strand
CCCCCAGCCGGTGTTAAACGTGTTGTTGTCCAATTGAGCGGTGCTTATGCCGGTTACAGGGACGGATTCGTATTTTGCCGAGAAGCGACGGGCGGCCAGCACACCCCATGCGTTTGCCACGGTGCTGTCCCAGTGGCCGTGCCTCATTCTGCCTATTGCCCCTGCCGCTATTTTGGGCTTATCCGCTCCAAAGGCCTCGGCGGCCTTGCCCTCTATGGCGAGGGTCGTCAGCAGAAGGCGCACGGCATTTGTGTCAGGCGTGGCCATAAGCCACCAGAGGTTGTCTGTCTTTTCGGTTGAGAGAGCCATCACCGTACCCTGCAGGTTGAGCCTGCCACACAGGGTATTGACGGCTGCTTTTAGTTTCTTATCTTTATCGGGGATGTCTTTTACACGGTTTAAGATATTGATGAGATCAAGAAGCGCAGATGTGGGAAGCAGTACGGGGTCAGTCGTTATTGAGGCCAACATTGCCGGGTCTGCCACGCTGTGGCGCGAGAGGGCCTCGATGGCCGAGAGTTTTCTCACCACCAAATCGGCTGTCTGAAGAGGGGTATTCCCCCTGAGTATCTTCCCGTTTATGAATGACTCAAGGGCGGTTATCATTTTGGCCTTTGTCTCCTGGGGTATATCATAGCCCGCTTCGTGGGAAATCGACAGGATGTATGACGTCAGCACCTCGCTTCCCGTTCTCATATTGTGGAAATATTTTACGAGACCGTCTTTGTCGAGATAGTTCGGCAGCTCTGCCCTAATCCCATTCCACATCACCGCGTCTCTGAGGGCTATTGCCTTTGAGACCTTTTGCTCCATACACGAGTATGGATAGTGCGACATGTAATAGGTGATACCTGTGAGGCCCTCGCCGAGTTTGGGCTTGAATGATATGTCGATTCCGCCAAGTTTTGGCAGGGCGCCCTGTGGTTTTTCGACTGCAAGCGAATATGGGGCGTCGATTTGCCGGAGTTCTGCCTGATATATCCTCACATCGACAGCGTTTACTACCTTTTGTTGCACGCGCATTGAGTCCGCCGCGGCGCCTGAGTCGTCTTTTACCGCGATTTCATACAGCAGATTATCGATGTTAACGGGCACCTCGATTTGCCAGTTAAATACCTCAGAACGTCCAGCCGGTACGGTAACCCTGACAGGAGACATCTTTCTCGTGACGTTGCCGCTGCCTTTTACTGATAGTTCAGCGTGGGCGTCAATTGCCTTTTCTGTGGTGTTTCTTACTGTAAAGCCCGCTATAAACCTGTCGCCTGTGCGCACAAGCGGCGGAATACCCGAAAATATCATCAGGTCCTGTGAAGTCCTGACAGACGTCTCACCTGTACCGAAATGACCCGCACCGCCCGTGGCAATGGCAACAATCTTAAAGGCAGTGAGAGAGTCATTGAGCGGTACGTTCACTGAGGCCTCGCCGTTTTCGTCAAGCGCAACTGTTGCCTTCCAAAGGATGAGCGTGTCAAAAAGTTCGCGTGTAACGCTCTTGCCGCCTCCGCCGCCTTGTGGGAGCGACTTACGCCCGAAGTGCCGCTTCCCTATGACCACTGCCTGTGAGGTCGAGGTCTTTAGTTCATACGGTCTTTTGCTCATCATAGCATCAAGGAGTTTCCAGCTCAGATTCGGCTTTAACTCCAACAACCCCTCATCAACGGCCGCGACGATTACTGAGCTACCCTTAGGGGGCGCCTTACCGTCGGGGTCGAGGACCTTTATTTTAGTCTTAGCCTCCTGCCTCGTCTTATAAACTTGCCTGTCGGTGGTAACGGCGACTTTAAGTTCATGCGGACGCCAGCCGACATCAATCCCCGTGATACCGAGCTTAAATGCGGGTTTGCCCGGGTCAAACATCGCCGTTGGTTTGGCCTCATCAATACGGCCTCTTATGACAAGCGCAGATACGTAAACATTCGGGGCATAGTTTTTCTTGATTGGTATCTCAATAACCGGCGCGTTGCGGGTGATTGTCTTTATGTACGTGTCCATGACGCCTTCCCGCCCAACAGTGACCCACGCTGTGGCTTCCTTAAATGGCATTCTGACCTGAAACTTCGCCGTTTCGCCTACTTCGTAGCGCTTTGCCTCACTTAGTATATCAATTCGGTCATCGCTTCCGGCCTCAAACCACTCCGCGTCTTTGCCCGCTATAAAGACCTCGGTGTTTGTAAAGGACGGCCTTCCGCTTTCGTCTTTTACCTCTGGTTGGACAATTATCCTGCCTGTGGCCGGTGAAGGAGCCTCACAGAATAACATGCCTTTTTCGTCAGTCTTGCCGGAGCAGTGGCGTCCAATCTTCTTTATCTCATCGACATTTTCGTAAGAATAGAACCCGCCCGCCACGCGTTTTCTGTGGGAGTATGTCTTTTTCTTGAAGATATCAACGTCAACGGGCGTATTTGGCCGCGGCTTGCCGTCAAGGCCTAATACGATTACCTTATATTTGAGGGATTCTTTCGACTCTGCCCAGTCTGACGGGTCTATCCCCACAAGGAGAGACGACGGATAGACCGGAATGTTTGACGAGACGGTTTGAACCTCGCCGTTAGGGTCAATAAACTCAAGCTCCGCCCTGATGTCGTGCGGGGTATTTATTTCGGGGATGTCTTTTAGAGCGGCCTTAGCCGTACCATTATTATCAAGATTGAGTTCGATGGTCTGAAGTTTAATATGCTTATCACCAGTATGGGTAGCTTCATCCTCGCCATCGTCTTGCCCGCCGGTCTCTATGCTGTCATTCTGATTGGTGTTCGTCTCAATTCCCTCATGTACTGCATTTCCAGAAAATGTGTACCCTTCCGCCGCCGGCATTGAGATCTCCTTAGGCTGAAGTTCCGCGCGCAGCTTGACCGGCAAGTTGGCCGCGCCGCCGCCCGAAAGATATGAGACCGTTATATCGAGGCCGGCCTCTTTTGGCCTGACAAGCGGCGCTGCCGGTCCCTGAACCGCCGCCTTCATCATCACCACCCTGAAATCTTCGACGTTGAACTGGCCCGACAGCATTCTCCTGTCGTACGGTTTTGCCTTCTTATAGAGATACACCTCGTAGCGGCCATTAGCCGCCTGTTCAGGGATTGCCCATGTTGTCTCTGCCGTTGAGTCGTCATTCCATTTCAATGGGAATGGAAACTCCCTGTCAGAACCGCTGTGAACGATAACGGCCTTTTCGGGTCTTTCACCCGCCGGTACGAACTCAAAACCGTTCATCGTGTGTTTTCTTATGATATGTTTCATGTGCAGGGTCTGTCCGGCGCGCAGCAAAGTGCGGTCAAAGACCGTATGGGCAACAGTCGTGTCTTTGCTGTCGCCATATGATTCAGTCAGTTTAAACCGCCACGGCTCTATGCCCTTGTACCACGACGTATGGGAGAATGTGAGGTCGTCGTGTGTCCGGGCAAAGACAAAGATACCTGATGTTATGTCATTAAGAACCTGTGAGTTTTCGGCCCAGTTTAGTTTTTCGCGGCACGAGGGAAGGCCGCTGTCAGAGGGCAGTGTTTGATTAATCCTCGCAATGCCGTCCTCTGCGGTCTTGCCCTGCCATATGGCCTTGCCGGTGCAGTTTCTAAGTGTGACGTCTGCGTTATTGACCGGCTCACCCTTATCCAGTGTTGTTACCCACACGGCGGAGGCCTCCCTGCCCCAAACGAAGTGCGTGGAGAGGTTTGTAACCAGTGCCGCCGCCTGTACGTACATGGGGTGTTGATTCGGAAGGAGATGGCGGCCAAGTATGCCGCTTTCCACCTCTACGACATAAAACCCCGTACCGCCTAATGGTATGCCTATTACCTCAAACGCCTTTGTCCCGCCCGGCTTGGGCAGGGTGAATGCCTTCACGCCTGCGGCCTTCTTAAGCAGCGGCTTTTCACGCACTGAGGCGGCTGTTTTTTTCAGCCATTTTATTATCTCCTCCTGTGAGCCTGCCGGTATTTTTTTTATATTTCCCTTCACGCCTTCCTTTGCGGTGTCTTTTGCCGTATTGGTTTTGGATTCGGCCTTCGCTTCAGCGGCTTTTGCCTTTGCCTCAGGGTTGAGCAGGAAGAGTTTTATCTCCTGTTCTATATTTCTAACGGTAATTGGTAACAGGGCACCTGCCTTTTGCTCGATAATCCCAAAGCGAGCCGCGAACTTTGCCAGAGGCGGGTAGGCGTCCGTCCTGATGTTCATCGGAAATTTGCCGCGGTTTGAGAGCGGCCTGCCGGTCTCGTCCTTTAACCCGTCAGGAAGCACAACGCGAAACGGTGTTCTTTCGGGAAATGGCCCGTCAAAGACTACCCTGTTCGTATATCCCGGGTCTTCCTCCTCGTCTGCGTCGGGTTTAGGCCTCCAGACTTTATTCTCGCTTTTTATAACAATCTGGTCTGCCGTTTTTTTATCAATGGGGGCGGAGAAGTAGAGCTTCATAGGGGCTATCGGAATGCAGCCCGATGTGGCCCGCTCTTTCAGGCACTGAAAAGAGGCAGTGAATGAATTCTGCGTCTTGAAGTGCAGCACCTGTTCTGTATCTGAGGCGATGCCGCTTTTGGATTTCACCCCTTTGCCCCATACGATTTTCACATTTTTTCCCGATGGAAACGCGCGATTGCACTGAATGGCTACGATGTTGTGGATCGAAACTTTTTTGTCGCTGCCGGGCAATACATGATAACCGCCCATCATTGAGTTGACAGTTTTGAGTATATCCTCCTTGTCTTTGCCTTGTATCAATGTGACGCCTATGCGTTCCCTGATGCCGTCAACGGTGCAGTGGACATGCTCAGAGATGGACGGCTCATCGGGTTGCCCGTCAAGATACAGGACAAAGGCGTGCTTTTCGTCAAGTGCGACACTCCCGTCCGATGGTTCAGAGACAATAATAGATGGCCCGCCGGTTGAGAATGAGAAACTCCTCTTTTCTTCAACCAGAGCGCCGGACAGGGTTTTTACAGATGGCTTCAGCGTGAATGTGCAGACAAGGCCAGAGGGTAAATCTTCGTCGAAATCGTATGCCCAGTTCTTTGTGTCAACCCATCTGGCGACACCTTTCCCTGTGCAATCGACATCAAAGGGGGAGGCAGCGCGCGGGTCACCAAAGGAGACCATCTGCTCTGAAAATCGGGCGGTTACCTGCCTTACGCCTTTAGCTGCGCCCTGAGGAGAGAACTGCTCCACTATGGCGCGCTCACCGGCGTAACCCGACGCGTTAAAAAAGACAATAGTAAATAACAATACTAAAACGGCGCGCCTTATCCCCTTTGATATGCCCCG
>JADFXO010000282.1 GCA_015233485.1 Nitrospirota bacterium | reverse complement strand
CTAATGGGACAACTCTTGAGTCATCATTTTTTGTAGTACCGGCATCAAGTGTTATCTTCTTTTCAAAGACGTTGGTCTGCATCCATTTTAACGAAAGAATTTCTCCGACTCTCAGACCAGTATAGTACCCCAGGACAAAGACCGGTCTGAGGTAATCCGGCAACGCTTCTCTCATTCTCAGGAACTCGTCATGCCCAAAGAATCCGGTACGCACGTTGTTTTCCTTGAGCATGGGAATATAAGGGATTTGGTTTACCTTTTGAGGCGTCTGTTTAGCTCCTATGGAAAACATCCTCTTTAGCGCCGCAAGCTCTCTGTTGATTGTTGCATTGGCTAATCCCTCTTTTTGTCTTGAAACAACATATGCCTTGACCTTGTCGCTTGTAATGTCAATTGCCCTAAATCCTTCAAAGTATTTTGAAAGACTGTTTACGCTCCTCGTTGCCTTAGTAAGAGATTTCCTGCCGTTCATTTCGTAATCGGCCAAGAAGTCCTCGGCAAGCTCTTCAAAGCGGATACGCTCAACCCTTAACCCTGTAAATTTCCCCTCGACAATAGCCCCTTCCCGAAGTTTGAGTAGTCTTTTAGCGTCAGTCTCTTTAGATGAGTTGGAGCTTTCACGGTATGATTTGCCGCTACGATAGTATTTAATCCAGTAAACATCTCCACGCTTATAAATACTGCCCATCTTGTTAACCTCCTGTTCCTTTTTCGTTTTCGTGCCCTTTAATTACTGCTCACCTCCTTTTAATTCCAAGTATTTAAGGGCTAAATGCAGGAATTTAGGAATTTCCCTAACCCCGCGCTCCCATCGGGAAACGGTAATAGGGATAACGCTTAGTGCCTCTGCCAACTTTACTTGACTATACCCGTTGTTAGCTCTCCATTGTTTAAGTTCAATCGGTGTCATAGTCTTATAGTAGTCCGTTGGCCTATATTTGTCAAGAGAATAATTAAAGAGGTTTAAAAAGTATAGACAGTCTTGCTTCGTTCAATCCATTTATCCATATCGTTGACATCCAAGAGGATTCGGCGCCCATCTCTGATACAAGGAAGTTTACCGGCCCACACCATTTCACGAACTGACCACTCTGTACGTCCCAAGTATTCAGCGGCGTCCAGAATAGAGTAGAGGCGTTTTTTAGGACGTTCCGAAGGAGTATTTATCCTCTGCGTCTTCATGAACCCGCTTGATACCTCATTCTATAAGTGCCTGTGCCTATGTTGTGCCTGAAAAAGAGATTCAAATTACCTTCCCCAAGAAATCTTCAAAGTCCTTCATACGCATGAGTACAAGGTTTTCATTATGCCGCTGGCCGGACACGTGCACAACCACAAGCGGGGTCTTACCATCAGGGCAGTTCCTCACGGCCTGTGCCATCCAGTCACCGGCAACAAAGGCTTTACGGCTCTTTACCTCGATGGAAAATAGCTCATGCTCTACGTCCTCACCGCCCATGATGCCGATACGTTTACCATTCATGCGCTTAGCAACCGCCCGCTCTGCGGCCTTGCCTCTCTGTCTGTTCTTATTCGTGGTCATTGCCCGACCCCTACACATGCGGTCTCTGTCTCGATTCCCATTTTCTTATAGGCATATAACCGGCTCCTGAAGCTGTGCTGTAGTACGGGGTTCTGGTCAATGAAGTCGAACACCCGCGCCTCTGTCTTACCGGCTGCCGTCCTCAGGATACGGCCTACGTACTGCGTTAAGCGGCCACTGAATTTTATAGGTACTATTAAGAAGATACTCGATATGTCAGGAAGGTCGAAGCCCTCTCCAATTAAAGACGCGGTCGCCACAAGTACCCGATACTCACGGCCTCTAAGCCCGTCCACGATTACAGCCCGTTCCTTCTTTCCCGTATCTCCAAGTAAAAGTGCCGCTTTCACGCCCTGGCCCATAAGACGATTGTAAAGATACCGGCAATGGCTTTTGCGGTCGCTCAATATCAGTGCTATACCCTTATCGGCCTGTACCTGCCCTAAGACAGCCTCAAGAATGAGGTCATTGCGCGCCTCGTCCTGCACCAGCTCTGAAATCATACTGCTGTAATCGTCCGCATAGTCATAGTCAAAGTCCGTCTCGATAACCTCAAGAGTTGCTTTAAGAATATGGCCGCTGTCATGTAAGCCCGCTGTCTCGATGGTATGCACGAGGTCGCCAAGATAGAAGTATATCACCCGCGTCAAGCGGTCTTTTCGGTATGGTGTCGCGCTAAGCCCAATCAGATACGCCGAGGATAGACGGCCTACCACGTCCACGAATGTTGAGGCGGGCGTGTGGTGGCACTCGTCGACGATAATGAAACCGTATCTATCACCGATGTTATCTATCATGCGGATCAGCGTTTGCTTAAGCCCGATGGTCAGAAGCCCTGGGCGCTTGTGGCCGTCCCCGATTAAACCGATTTCGTCTTTATCCAAGTTCAGATACTGCATTGCCCGTGCCTGCCACTGGTAAAGCAGCTCCTTTGTGTGGACTACGATAAGCGTTGGTTGGGCGCGCTTCGCTATAGCTGCCAGCGCAATGACTGTTTTGCCACTGCCCGTAGCCGCTTGGAGCACCCCGTACTCTTTACTCAGGATAACGTCAAGGGCTTCTTTCTGGTATCTATGGAGCTTGCCCGTAAACTCAAAACGACAGGGCTTAAACTTCGTTGTGTGATTCTCGATGGTGTATTCAATATGATAGGCTTTGAGTATTCCAGTGACCTGATAGATAACGCCTCGTGGTAGTATGCACCAGTCGCCTGAATACTTGATATATGACAGCTCCGGTTCAACGTTCCCTACATAGCGGCCATACTTCACCGCGTCCAGATACGCCAGATTCGGTAGCGTCAATCTCCGCTCAAGGCTCTCCAAGACATATAAAGGCATCTCTTGAGTTTTAAAGCGGACGTCTGATTTAAGTTCTATTTTCATTCACAACCCCCTTATGGTCTTTATATCGGCTTAGGCTTTTTGAACATCTGCCGCGCGCTCTTCATGAGGTATCGGCAATACTGCCCCATAAACCAATTGTATTCTTTATCCAGCCGCGCCGCATTCCTACTATTGCCGCGCTCTCGTGCCTTATCCAGCATTGACTTGAGCAGCTCCAACGTGTTGAAGTCGGCCTTTGCTTTGGGCTTCTCGAATCCCTTGCGTGGCCGGCCGCCCAACTTCTTTATCGTGTTGCGGACATTGTGTCTACTAAATCCGGTTTTTCGTGCTATTTCCTGCTCTATTTGTGCGCCTACGGCCGCTTTTGTCATACTATTTTCTCCCCTTATCAAAGTTTCTATCATTGTTTTTTAAAGATTTCTTTTACTATTTTTTCACTAAAGCACCTTCAGCGCGCACGAAACCGGCCTTTTTACTCATCTCCAGCCTCGACATTCGCCTTGTCTGAACCATGATAAAGCCGTAAACACCAGCCCTCACAGTGTCGGCATTGCCTCTGAAGCCTGCCTGTGCCCTCGTGGTATTGAAGCCGCCAGTCCTTACAGCCGTGCCACTTGTGATAATCCACCTCACCGGCCGTATCGAAACAGGGAAGCGGTTTAACCGGCTGACATTTGTGCCCGTTGGCCTCTTGCTCGTGGGGTCGGTTCGGGCACCCGCACTGCATGTTTCACATCGACACTATCTTTAACCAGTCCCTCAGTAAATACCGCCTTCGCCGCGTGGACAGCTTTCAGGTGTTCCGGCGTACTGCCCTTTAAAGCCATAACCTCACCATGAGCATAGATAGCCTCTGTAGCGCCGTTACCCCGAAGGGCCTTAACATCGTCTCTGTCCGGTACAACCCATAGGAAGCATTGAAGCATCTCTGACCATACCTTAACGGCCACGCTACGAGGGTCGGCGTAAGCTACCGCCTGCATGTAGAGGGATAGAACGCGCTCTTTGACCTCCGTAAAGCCTGCTAAGTCTTCATTCTCTTTAGCCTCGTTCAACTTCCCTGTAGCCGCCTGAATCTCTTGGTTTAAGTCCGGCCATGCCGAAATATCCAACCCAGGAAGTTCGTTGAGGCGCTTGTGTACTTGAGATACTCTTCTTTTATGATGTCCTGCACCGGTCGAACCTTCCCCTCTTTGATAAGCCCAAGAAGAAATTCATTATTGGCTACCTTGAAGGGCTGCCCGGCCCTTATATCAAGAACAACCTTTGGGGTCTTGATGGTCAAAGGTATCGAGGCTGCATATCTCATAACTCCACCTCCACAGATGTTTCCAAAACAGAAATATTATTTTCTGTCTGGTATGAGGTGGCATTATGTGATAGTGAGGTGGCATTAATGCCACCTATGTCAGTAGTTATGCCACCTGTATTTTTGAGGTGGCTGTCCGCAGAAGGTTGATTTTCCTTGCTATATGCCACCTTGCCACATATGCCACCTGTTTCTGAGTATCTATTAAATATTTTTTCAACGTGGTCATATGAAAAGTTGTACGGCCTTTTGTTGCCTTTCCTTGGAGCATGGGAATCGTAGAGGGAAAACTTCTTTATTAACGTACCAATCCATGTTGTCAAAGATTTTTCGTCAACATTCACATCTTTATTTTCTTTTATCCTATCTTCTTTTATTCTCTTGGCAATGTCGGTTGAAGTGAAAATCCCAGTGCCGCCGCTATCCTTCAAAAGCTCACGCAATGCCTCAAACAAGGAAACTTCATTATCAGAAAGCTCCACCTGAGATTCAATCATTGAACCCATGAAATAGTTGAATATGGCCTGTCTTTCAGTATCGTCAACCTTTTCCATTGTCAGTACCGTTTCAAGCGGCCTCCACAGTTCCCGGACTCTATGGGAAACACCAGCACCGGTATGAACATAAACGTCTTCGGCCTCCTGCCACCGCATTAGCAGGTTTCTATAGAGAATATCCCTTATCTCTGCCCATACTGATAAAAAAGGCTCCGGTTCAGGATACTCTTCTTCAGCCCGAATCATGCTAACCAATATACAGCGGTCTTTTAAGTCGGGGGCAATCTCTTTAAAACTGGCAAATGCCTTTGGACTGAAAACCTCAAATTCTACTATGCGACGGGTTTTATTCGACATATCAACAATTCGTCTCTTACCACCGCCACGAACATAGGCGTCTGCAAGGAGTCCGACGAGGTCAACATTACTGCTCAGGGCTTCAGACTGGTCATTCAAAAATGTGCCCCTTACGCCGTCTACACTATCAACGAGGCTTGGCAGGGATACCCCTTTCACCTTCATAGCGTTAAAACACAGCAAGGCAAGGATAGATAAAACCCTGCTCT
>JADFXO010000281.1 GCA_015233485.1 Nitrospirota bacterium | reverse complement strand
CTGCAAGGCTTTACAGTAATTTCAGCGACTTCACGTCGCACGTCTTTAATCCTTTTACTTTTTGGAAATTTGACAAAATAGGCCGGTTAATATAACATTAGAAATGGGTAAATACGGGCAGCATATAAGAGAAGACAAGAGTGTGCTTACGGAGCCGCGATGTCCTTTTTGCAGGGCGCTGTTTGAGCGGCCGGCAGAGGTGTCAACAACACTGGGGTATTTTTCGGGCGGGACATGCTGCTGTGGGGCAGTTTTTTCGTATGACCCGTCGAGAAAAAACATGGGCGAGGCCTTTATGGATGCCCTGGTCTACGCGTGCAATGAAGACTGGGACATTGCCATGTCCCTGGAATCTGGAAAAGACTTTGAGGAAAAATTCGTCGTCTATAAAGAAAACGACCACTCACTGTCATCAAAGGCCGTAAGCAACAACCCAAAAGACAGGATAGTGAATATGATTTTTGTCAAGCTAAAAAATCAGCAAACCAAATAAAACGCCTGTAGAACGAGGAATAACGGGCTTAATAGAATTTATTGATAAACTTATTAATAAATTTTATTTGACGGTAGGGCGTCAGGTATATTAACTTTGTAAGGTTATTGAAAGCAGAGGAGATAATCAAACAGAAAGGGAGTTTCCCGAAGATTAATTTATAACAAACAGGAGGATGAATATGCGTACAATCGAATGTGCCGGAAAGAAGATCGAGCTTGACGAGGACGGTTATCTGACAAACCTGAACGATTGGTCAGAGGATTTGGCGAAGATGTTGTCAAAGGAAGACAACCTTGATCTCACAGAGCCCCACTGGGAAGTAATTAACTTTTTAAGGTCATACTATCAGCAGTACCAGATAGCCCCGATGATCAAGATACTGGTAAAAGAAATAAAGAAGACGATGGGAGCCGACAAGGGCAACACCAAGTACCTCTATCAGTTGTTTCCAGACGGCCCGGCGAAGCAGGCATGTAGATATGCAGGACTTCCCAAGCCTACAGGCTGCGTATAAAGTGAGCTTTTTTTTTCGGTGAGGGCGTAATGTCCGCGCCGAATATTGGCAAAGGATAATGGACGCCTGGTAGTTTCTACTAGGCGTTTCCAGTTTGTGCAATATCAAGGAATTTAAAGAGAGCCGTCACGCAAGCGGCTCAACGGGCGGAATGATGAATGGTATGATGAATGGTATAAAATTCATGATTGACATGTATGTCAGTGGAATAGTTTATGCAGCCTGCCTGGTTTTTGTCGCCGGGTTCTTATGTAAAATATATTATGGATACTATAAGACTCCTCAACCGTTAAAGATACCGCAAACTCCTCAGCCCACCACCCTGTCAGGCGTGATAATGAGGATGGCCGGGGATGTGTTTTTTTTCAGGAGCCTGGCCAAAGGCACCACGCTGCTTTTTATAGCGGGATGGGTGTTTCATTTTACGTTTTTTTTAATGATCATAAGGCACCTGAGATATTTCGTTAATCCGGTGCCCGGGTTTATAATCGCTCTTGGCAATGGCGCGTTGGCTATTGCTTCTTTGCTGATGGTGGCGCTTGTTGTTCTGTTTCTTAGAAGGTTTATAAACAAAAAGGTAAACTATGTAAGCTCCTTTGCCGATTACTTCGTGCTTTTGTTAATTATGGGGATCGTTCAAAGCGGGATAATGCTGCACTATGAGCGATTTAGGCCAAACATCATTGAGGGGAAGGCATTTATGCTTGAGCTTTTGGAGTTGAAAACGCCTTTCCTTGTTATGATTATGCACCCGCATCACGCGCCCGGGAATTCGTTATTTATAACCCATTTAAGTTTGGTAGCGCTGCTGCTTATATATTTCCCATTTAGTAAGCTGATGCACGCCGGGGGTTACTTCTTCAGTCCGACCAGAAACATGATAAACAACGCCAGAGAAGTCAGGTATATAAATCCCTGGGATAAAGGATAGACGGAGGTATTGATAATGACAAAAGAAAAAACGGCTGAGGAGCAGTGTAACGAAGCCTGCGAAGCCAATGAAAGAATACAGGAACAACTGAAGTTTTCTAAAATAAAGGTCAAGGCGGTCAAGCTCACCGGCGAGATTAACATCCCGGAACTAAACCCAAAATCTATGTTGAGCGTAAAGCCCCAATTGCTGACGGCCAAAGAAATGCTGGAGCATCTTGGATACCCCGCCGGTGGATTAGTACCGAACTGGAAAGAGGTCTTCCTCAGGAAGATGGATGAGATGCTCAAAAAGTACCGCTCCGTAAAGCTCTACATGGACATCTGTGTAAAGTGTGGGGCGTGCGTTGACAAGTGCCACTATTATCTTGGCACAGGCGACCCTCTCAACATGCCCGTAGCCAGACAAGAGCTTATGCGCAAGGTTTACAGGAGATATTTCACGCTGCCCGGAAAACTCTTCGGCAGCAGGTTTGTAAACGGCTCGGATCTCTCCGAGGAGCTGCTTGTCATGTGGTACACGTATTTCTACCAGTGTTCAGAGTGCAGGCGCTGCTCAGTTTTTTGTCCGTACGGCATAGACACGGCCGAGATAACGATGGCCGCGAGGGAAATATTAAACAGCGTAGGAATTGTCCAGAAGTATTTGCACGAGATTATCTTTAAAGCGCAGGTTATCGGGAACAATCTCGGGATGCAGCAAAACGCCATCGTAAACGCCCTTGAGTTCGTTCAGGATGAACTTCAGGAAGAGACAGGCTTAGATATAAAGGTCCCGATTGACGTAGAGGGGGCAGAGGTGTTGTTTGTAACACCGAGCGCGGACTTTTTTGCCTCTCCGCATATTGAATCTCTCTACGGGTACGCGAAGGTATTTCATCAGGCCGGCATAAGCTGGACGATGAGCACCCATGCCTCAGAGGGTGGCAACTTTGGCCTGTTTATCCACAACTATGAACACATGAAAAAGATAAACAAGAGGATATGGGAGGCCGCAAGGGCGTTAAAGGTTAAGCGCGTAGTGGGCGGCGAATGCGGGCATATGTGGAGGGTGCTGAGCAGCTACAGCAACACCATGTGGGGGCCGTTTGATTATCTCGACCAAAAGTACAAGAGACCGCAACATATATGCGAACTTACCAATGACTTGCTCAACCGCGGCGCCCTGAAGATAGACAAGTCGGCCAATGAAGAGTTTATCGTAACGATGCACGACTCCTGCCAGGTAGCAAGGGGGATGGAGTTGGGTGGGATGCCAAACGGGCAGTTTGAGATTCCCAGGGCGGTTATACGCGGGGTCTGTGAAAAATTCGTGGAAATGCCGGCAGATACGATAAAAGAAAGGACATTCTGCTGCGGCGCCGGACAGGGACTGCTTGGCGACGACATGATGGCCACAAGGGTAAAGGGGGCGATGCCGAGAATGCAGGCATACCATTACGCCAAACGCGAAAGCGGCGTCAACTTTGTAGCCCTGATATGCGCAATATGCAAGGCGCAGTTGAGCAAGATGTTCCCTGAGTATGGCGTTGCCATGGAAGAGGTCGGCGGAATTCATCAGCTGGTAGGCAGAGCCATAGTGCTTGGCGCGAAGGAGAGTGTATAATGGTAGAGAGAGTCTTGAGGTATAGAATTATATTGATAGTGCTGCTTGGGGTGTTTGCGATGGTTGCCGCTGGATGTGAGAGACCGGAGGCGCCGGCAGTCGGCGCCAAAGGAGAGTCAGCCCTGCAGGTGCCTGTGGGTATTCATTTATTTCCATGGTATCACGTTAAAGACAAGATAGCCACCAATCACATGACATTAATGCGCAAGGGAAAGCTAAAGGATACCAACTGCCTTCCATGCCATCACGAACCCGACAAATTCTGTAATAAATGCCACGAATATGCGGGAGTAGAAGCGGTCTTTGCCGGCAAGACATACAAGGATGTGCTGGCGTTAGAGATGCCGGCGCCTGGGATTCCACCCCCTCCAAGCCACACACCTATAGAGTCTTGGACGACCACCCATGACGAAGCGATTATAAGCGGCAGAGAAACCATAGCCACCTGTTCAGGCTGCCACCCTGTTGCTGATCAGTTCTGCAATAAGTGCCACGAAAACGCATCTATCCGAAAGATAACATACTAATAAGTAAACGGATTAAAGGCGAAGGGGGATAATCCCCCTTCGTCTCATATTCTCGCACATGTTTTATTTATTAAAATTAGGCTGCCGCCTGTTGGTGGCTTCGGTACTCCGGTTAACGGCTGCGTCGATGTCAGCAGATTAGCGTATAGTTACCATTTGGATTTGGCTGAATATTGGAGATGTGGAGTTTGTTGCATAAGCAAGCATAACAACGATGTTGCTGCTCATCGGGCTTAGAAGAATCTGACCGTCACCTGGGGACGCAGACACGAACAATGGACTGCCAGTAAATGCGCTCACGTCTCCCTTAAACGTATGATGGGAGATAAAGTGGGAGATAACCGTGGCCAAGCCTCCCGGGAAGACTGGATATGTACCGGCGCCGGCTTGATTGAAGACGGCTGCGCAAGTCTGATCCGCCGAGACAGGGGTCGCAACCTCGAAGCATCCTTGTGTGCCTGCCACATCGGTGAGGATCATATATGGCTCGCCGGCGACATACCAGTCGAGATACCCCTGCAAGTCGGCAACCGCGCTCACCGCGCTTGCCGAGGTTGCCCTCACCTTTGCCTTTTCCCTCTGCCCCAGAAACGCCGGCACCGCGATGGCGGTCAACAAGCTGATTATCGCAATCACAACCATGAGTTCAACTAACGAAAAACCCCTTATATCTCTCAAGTGAACCACCTTATTATATTTTGTCATCCAAGGTATCGTAACAAACATGGGCTAGTTAATTCAACCCTCTGCGGCAGCGTCCACGGTAAATTTGTTCTACATTATACGCAGGCGGCAGTTACCGGTTTTTTTGACATCCGCAAGTAACGTGATGCTCAACTCTTTTGTTGTCCTTGTCCTGTCCGTCATTCCGGCTTGTCCGGAATCTGTCTTTAGGCCATTGTTTTATAAGGGTATTGTGTATATGCGAAAGATTAGGGACAGATTCCGGACAAGCCGGAATGACGGCGGGGTGGACCGGCATTGACGACAAAAAGTCAAATAGCGAGTAAATGTCCAGAATTGATTGCAACTTCCTGTAATAATTTACTTTTTCGGTCAGAATAAATTAGCCGTGACACCCCTACACGGTAAATTTGTTCTCCATCAGGCAAGTGCCGTAGAAGCAGAGTTTTTTGACATACGTAAGTAGTCGAAGACCAAGCGAATGTTAAGCATAAGCTCTCTCATTTTCTGTGCTACGCTGCGGA
>JADFXO010000280.1 GCA_015233485.1 Nitrospirota bacterium | reverse complement strand
CTCATGGCCGTCAGGCCGTCCATTACGGGCAGTTGTATGCCCATAAATATCAGCGAGGGGAGGGCCTCTTTGGCCGCACGCACACCCTCTTCACCGTTTGCCTTGTCCTCTTTTGGCATCTTTGTATCTTCTATTGCCTCTCTCAGGTCATCTGTCAGAAATTTTTCAGGGTTCCAATCTGCCGGAGGGTTTATGTCTTTATCGGAGTGGCTCATGTTTTCAACGCTTTCTATTGATAACACCGATTTATCGGTATCAACTGTGACGACATCAATGCCGTGAGCAAGCATCTGCTTAATTTGGCCGGCGCTTGTTAGTATAAACTCATTTCTCGCAAACGGGTGCCTAAGCCAGGGTTTTGGAATTTTTACATACATCCCCACCTTAAGTTCTTTCGCGGCGATTGTATTTATCATATTACTGGAGTTTTAGTGGCCTTTTCCCGCCCCCTGAGTAACCTATGGCGCCGCTGACTTTAAACTGGCCGACGATTTGCTGTAACCCGGAGGAAAGATCTGAAAGCTCCGAGGCCGAGCGCGCAATGTGGTCGGAACTTGCCGAGGTCTCCTGTGAGACATTCGCTATGGATTCTATATCGGTAGTGATTGTCTCTGACACCGTGGACATCTCCTCGGTTGCCGAGGCTATTTGCTCTACCATCACCTGAAGCGACTGGATGCTGGCTACTATTTTATGCAGCGATTCGCCCGCGCTGCTTACGTTTTCTACCCCAGCCTCCACCATCTTTGTGGCGCCGTCCATTGAAGATACCGCCATGTCCGTCTCATCCTGAATCGAGATAATCATCGTGCTTATTTCGGATGTGGCCTTGGCCGTTCTCTCAGCCAGCTTTCTCACCTCGTCGGCGACTACCGCAAACCCCCGCCCCTGCTCTCCTGCCCGAGCCGCCTCTATCGCGGCATTTAAGGCCAGCAGGTTTGTCTGGTCGGCTATGTCCTTGATTACCTTTACTATATCCCCTATCTGCTTTGAGCGTTCCCCTAACGACGATATCAACCCGGCTGACTCGCCTACCGTTTGCGCTATGCCCTTGACCTCATTTATGGATTTATTTACTATTGCCTCGCCTTCTTTTGCCTCTCTTGCCGTATCCACGGCGGAGGTTGCTATGCTTGAGGCGTTTCTTGCTATATCAACAACCGTCTGTGACATCTCCGTAGCCGACGTGGCGATTTGCGAGGACTTGCTTGACTGCTCGTTCACCCCAAGGGACAACTGCTCCGAGCTGCTTTTCAAACCGTCGCTTGACGCGGCGACCATGTCGGCAGACTGCTTTATCTTCTCTATCATTTCATTCAGATTACCTGCCATCTCAGACATTGCGCTAAGGAGCTGCCCCGCTTCATCTGTGTTAAACGACTGTATATCCACTGTCAGATCACCCGATGCAATTCTGTGCATCGCCCCGACCCCATCACTTAACGGTTTCGTTATGCTCTTGATTATCGTTATGGCCGCTACTATCAAACAGACTACGCCGATTAAGATAAGTCCTATCAGCAGGGTCTTCGCAGATGCGGCGTTCTTCTCCGATTTTTCATATTCGATTTTCGCGCCAGTCAGCTGCATTTGGATTATGTCGTCAAAATCCTTCTCCAGCGCAACTGAAAGAGGCCTGAATTTATTGTCAAATATCTCCTTTGCCTCGTCATATTTACCGCCTTTTATCGCGTTCATAACCGCCGTCATTCCTTCACTCAAAAAAACCGCCCTGTCTTGCTGTATCTTATCGGCAAGCCTTCTCTCCTCATCGGTTAACTTAGAAGTTGTGTATATTTTCCAATGCTCGTCTATCGTTTCGATCCCTTTTTCTATCAGCGGAATTCTCTTGTCCATCTCCGGCTTGGTCTGAACCAGCAGCATCTGGACGAGATTCACCCTGTTGCGCTCAAAAGTTTTGTAAATAATACCCATTTCCCCCAACGTAACCGTCCCAAGCTCGTAGTTGCTTTTGAGTAAAGCTTGCATAGAAAGCGTACCGTTTAGCCCGAACAGACCTATCACTGCAAGTAACACACAAGCAAACCCAGCAAGGATATAAAGCCTCGCGCCTATCTTAATGTTGTTTAACATTCAACCTCCGTATATTTAGAGAATTAGCCGATTTAGAAAAACAGTCTTTTATTTTCGCCTTCTTGAGACCCTGCTGACACCGGAGCCTTTCCTTATTGACCCGCCTTTATACGAACCCGTCCTGGGCTTGCGGTTATGGCCACTGACATATGACCCTTTCTTGTTGAAATGGCCGTTCACATACTCGGCAAATACCGTTGTACCGCAAGACAATAAAAACACTAACATAACTATTATTGAAGCTGCCCTTTTCACCTCATGCCCCCTTACCACCACTTTTATTGCGTTTATCAATCTAAACGCCACATATACTAACATATATATTCGTACTTCTCAACGTAAAACTTTAGAATAATCTTGCGCTAATTCAGTAACCCGGCCTGTTACCACCTGATTACTGCCGACGCCCATGTAAGCCCCCCTCCGAATGCCTCCAGAAGTATGTAGTCGTTCTCTTTTATGCGACCGCCCGACGCGGCCTCATCCAGGGCAATCGGTATAGAGGCGGCTGAGGTGTTGCCGCACCTGTCGAGGTTTACCATCACCCTGTCCATGCCAATGCCAAGCCTTGAGGCCGTTGCCGAGATTATCCTCAGGTTTGCCTGATGCGGCATCAACAGGGCTATGTCGGAGGCCTTGAGGCCATTTTTTTCAAGGGCGTCAAGGACGAGTTTCTCAAGCGTTCTTACCGCTATTTTAAACGTCTCATTGCCTTTCATTTTTATGTAGTATAAGCGGTTTGCCGCCGCCTCATCCGATGAGACAGATGGAGGATATTTAGAGCCGCCTCCAGGCATATTTAACAGTTCCCAGTGCGTGCCGTCTGAGTGTATGTCAACCGACATGACGCCGGATTGGCCGTCTGTTGCCTCCACAATTACCGCACCCGCGCCGTCGCCAAAAAGGACACAGGTGTTTCTGTCCTCCCAGTCCGTAAATCTTGACAGGGCCTCTGCGCCCACTAACAACACCCTCCTGTACAGCCCGCTCTTTATGTAGGCATTCGCGGCCGAAAGGCCGAATAAAAAACCTGAGCACGCCGCGTTTATGTCAAAGGCCGCCGCGTTGCCCGCGCCGAGGCGGCTTTGCAGAAAACACGCCGTTGCAGGTATCGGCATATCCCCCGTAACCGTAGCCACGATGATTAAATCCAGGGAACCGGCTGAAATCCCTGCGCGCAAAAGGGCAGTCTTTGAGGCCTCATACGCCAAATCCGATGTATTTTCGTTCTCGGCCATAATCCTCCTCTCTTTAATCCCCGTCCTTTCCATAATCCACTTATCGGATGTATCGACCATTTGCTCCAACTCCCCGTTGGTCAGCCTTCGCAACGGCACGTATGAGCCGGTTGAGATAATCTTAGCCCTTTGCAAGCTGCCGCTCCCTCATTTGCTTGTGCGACATAGCAATCTCCTCTGATATTATCTTATTAATATTCACCTTTGCCAACTGATTCGCCACCTTCAGGGCGTTTTTTATCGCCTTCGATGTGGAGCGGCCGTGACAGATTATGCACGTGCCGTTTATCCCTAACAACGGCGCCCCGCCGCTTTCATCATAGTCTGTCCTTCTTCTGAAACCCCTGATTGCCGGCTTCATAAGCAGATACCCAAGTTTGCTTATGAAACTCCCCGATATCTCCGCCTTCAGCATCTTCATCAGCGCATCCGCCAGCCCCTCGCTCACCTTCAATATGGTGTTCCCTATAAACCCATCACACACTACCACGTCCGCAAGGCCGGTAAACACATCCTTGCCCTCTATGTTGCCGATGAAATTTATATTCGCCGTCTTTAAGAGCTTAAAGACCTCTTTTGTCAGTTCATTTCCTTTGGTGTCTTCCTCGCCAATGCTCATAAGGCCTACCTTTGGCTCGTTGACGCCATAGACCGCCTTATAGTATGCGCTGCCCATAAGGGCAAACTGAAGCAGGTTGTCGGGCTTGCAGTCGACGTTTGCCCCTGCGTCAATCAACAGGAACCGCCCCTTTACCATGGGCATCAGGACGGCGATTGCCGGACGGTCAACCCCGGGGGCCTTCCTCAGAATTGTCAGCGCCGTTGCCATTGCCACGCCTGAATGTCCGGCGCTCACTATGGCCTCCGCCTCGCCTTTTTTTACCATATCTACGGCTACCCTTATTGATGAGTCCTTCTTCTTTCTGAGGGCCTGCGACGTTGCCTCGTCCATGTCAACCACCTCAGAGGCGTGTTTGACTGTTATCCTCTTGCCGTCATAGTTCTTTTCGGCCTTCAGGCGTTTCCAGAGCATATCTGAGTCGCCAATCAGCTCTACGCTTATGCCGTCACACTCCCCGACAGCCTGCAACGCCCCTTCGACTGTCACATTAGGGGCATTGTCGCCTCCCATCGCATCCAGCGCTATCTTCATTGAACGGTACCTACTCTTTCTCTACTACTGCCAGGACCTCTTTACCGCCGTACTTGCCGCAGCCTAAACATACGCGGTGGGGTGCCTTGAATTCGCCGCAGTCAGGGCATTTCATTACTGGCGGCAGCGCGCCCTTCCAGTTTGCCTTCCTCTTGTCTCTTCTTGATTTCGAGTGTCTTGATGTTGGATTCGCCATTTATGCTCCTTTAGATTTATTAGTGCCCTTCATAAAGTCTCTTAATACATGAAATCTCTCATCAACCGGCCGCTTTGCGCACTCACAAGGCCCGACATTGAGATTTGCCCCACACAACGGACAAAGCCCCCTGCACTCAGACGAGCACACCGTCTGCATCGGTATATTTAAGATCACCTGCTCTTCCATCATACGATTTATGTCCAAAAGCCCGTCTTCGTAAAAATGTAAATCCAGCTCGTCGCCGGACAGCTGTTTCCCCTCCACCTCTGCCTCCAGCTCGCTCACGGGGACACATACCAAGACTACATCTATCTTAAAGCCGTTGTCAAACTCCTCAAGGCACCGGCTGCAAGCCGACTTCGCGTCGACGACGGCCTCAACAGACGCCACCACCTCACCGGCCATCGGACGAAGGTTAACCGTTCCCTTCAGGCGGCCGTCCATTGACGTCCGCCCCTTTGTCAGCGGCATGTCTACCGCCGCGTCCTGCCCTTCCGCCGGTATGTCTTTTACCCGTATCCGCATACTGCCGCCTATCCGCATACCTCCGCCGCCTTCATAATCTGTAATAGTACAGGCGTTTTACTAAACACTACTCTAAATTAT
>JADFXO010000027.1 GCA_015233485.1 Nitrospirota bacterium | reverse complement strand
TGAAGATAATATGTTTGATGTTGTTGGATTAAGCCTTATAGCCGGTTATTATGAATACAGAAAGACCTTAAAGATATCTGAGGCCATAAACAGAGTGAGACACAGACCATTTTATATCATTGGTGGACATGGACCAACTCCAGCGCCTGAGTTTTTTCTACGCAAGACAGGAGCTGATGCAGTTGTTATGGGTGAGGGAGAAGCAACTATCATTGAATTGCTATATGCTTTAAAGAATAAACATTCTTTGCATCAAATTAAAGGTATAGCATTCATAGATTTAGATCATTGCGTTATTAACGAACGCAGACCTTTAATTCAGGATATAGATAATCTTCCTTTTCCAGCTTATGAGATGTTTCCAATGGAGTATTATCGACTTTTACGTATGCCTCATTGCAGTAATAGTGATTTTGTAATGCCTATACTTTCTGGCAGAGGGTGTACGTTTACATGTAATTTTTGTTTCAGACTTGATGTTGGATTCCGTCCAAGAAGTAATGAGAATATCATTGAAGAGATAAAATTACTCAAAAAAGATTATGGAATTACATGCATTTCTTTTGGTGATGAACTGTTGATGTCGTCACGTGAGCGGACAATAAGTTTATGCAACGATTTTCTTAAACACAAGCTGAACATCAAATGGGAATGTAATGGAAGGCTTAATTATGCTAAACGGGATGTTCTGGACTTGATGAAAAGGGCTGGATGTGTATTTATTAATTACGGAATTGAAGCACTCGATGACCAAATATTAAAAAATATGAACAAAGTATTAACGGTCAAACAGATAATAGAAGGGATTGAAATGACATTAGCTGCCGGTATTAGCCCTGGTTATAATGTTATATTCGGTAATATTGGCGAAAATAGGGAAACATTGAATAAAGGGGTGGAGTTCTTACTTAAATACGATGATGGTGCACAATTTCGCACTATCCGTCCGGTAACTCCATATCCTGGCTCTCCACTTTATTATTATGCAATAGAGAAAGGTCTTTTAAAGGATTGTGAGGATTTTTATGAGAATAAACATGTAAATTCAGATCTATTGGCGATTAATTTTACCGATATGAGCGACGATGAGTTTCATCTATGTTTACTCGAAGCAAACAGTAGATTGATAACGAATTACTATAACAAAAAATTGTCGTCTACACTTAATCAGGCAAGAAAACTCTACCTTGAGTACGATGTAAGCTTTAGAGGCTTCCGTCAGAGTTAAAGTTTACATTATTTTAATTGTTTTGTAAAATATAGTATTTTATGAACGGACTATAATAAATGGAGATATAATATGGAAACTGTTAAGAGAATTGTATATTTTTTACACTCTCCTCTTACCAAATTTGACGAAGAACGCTTTGGAATCTCAACTTTCATAGAAAATGGCTTTGAGGTTGAAGTATGGGAATTTACGCCTTTCCTTACGTACGATAGATATGTAAATTACACTACTTCTCATAAGGCAGATTTCGAAACGCGTTACATATTTCATTCTAAAAGGGATATTATCTCAGCCATCTCTCAATTGACAGGGAACTGTCTGATTATCAGCATGCTTTTTTATAATTTTAAAACCATTTTTATTTATCGTGAAATTGCCAGACTGGGAATTTTGTATTGCAAAGTCTTTTACAATCACCCGTTGAATTACAACCATCCTGATTTTAATAAATCAAAGAGAAGGAGCCTCTACGACAGGGTAAAAAATCTTACTATGGGAGAGCTTAAAGGAACTGTGTTTGCCCGTATTCCTCGTAAGTATCTTGGTATTTCCCCGCCTGATTATTTAATAGTGGGGGGAGGGGATTTTGATTTATCTAAATTGCATATTGATGAAGGAACTAAAATAATCCGTACCCATACTTTGGATTATGATAGTTATCTCAGAGACTTGAAAAATCCAGGCGCAATTGACGATAAAATGGCTGTTTTCTTGGATCAGTATGAACCTTTTCACCCTGACAATTATCAACCAGGCGGAATGGTTATTTCTCCTGATGAATATTATCCTCTTATTTGTAGATTCTTTGATTATCTTCAACAAAATCATTCTATACATATCGTTATTGCGGCCCATCCTCGCTCCGATTATGCTAATCGTCCTGATTATTTCGGGGGTAGGCCTGTTGTATTGGGCAAAACAGTGGAACTGGTCAGGAAATCAAAACTTGTGATTCTTCATTATAGCTATGCTATGAATCTCGGAATAATATACAAAAAACCCATGATCTTTGTTACTATGGATTGTTTAGAAAAATCTCAGATAAAGGCTTTTGGAGACAGATTGATAAATTATCAAGCATTGCTTATTGGCAAGAGGCCACTGAATTTGAATGAAACATTTGATGTTGATCTGGCTAAAGAGCTTGTTGTGAATGAAGATTTATACGAGAGATATAAAAATATTTATATCAAGATGAAAGGCACCGATGATATTCCAACGTGGCAAAATTTGATTAACCATTTAAGAGCATGAACATTCAGAAAGTTAAATATCGTGGGTGAGGACTCTCTTAAAAAGCGATATACTTTCAAACTATCAACCAATTTGATTGGTCTATTCTTTAATCTTATCACGCAGGCAATTATTCCCAGAGGGCTTGGGGCAAGAAATTACGGAGACTTTAGTTATTTGACAAATTTTTTTACACAAGTTATCAGCTTCTTAGATATGGGCACTTCTACCTGTTTCTATGTCAGATTGTCCCAAAGACCAAAGGAGCATGGGCTTGTATCTTTTTATCTATATTACGCTGGAAGCATTTCGGCGTTAGTAATTGGGTTGGTTGCTCTAATGTACATAACTTCAACATATAGCATGATTTTGCCTGGAGAAGAGTACCTGTACATTTGCATGGCTGCTGTATTGAGTATTTTCTCCTGGCTAACCTATAATGTTCTTGCTCAGATGGCCGATGCGTATGGTGTAACCGTATTAGCGGAAAAAGCAAAAATAGTGCAAAAAATGCTCGGCCTGATGGTCATTACAGGGCTTTTTTATGCCGGACAACTCCATTTGACCTTGTTTTTTATATATAATTACCTGATTTTATTTTGTATGGCTGGTTCGTTTATATGGGTAATGGGAAAAAGTGGATTCTCCATGAAACAAGACCGAATATTAAATATACAGCAGATTAAGTTGTATCTCAATGAATTTTATCGATACAGCCAACCTCTCTTTATCGCTGCTGTTGTGTCTTTAATAGCTGATATAATTGACAGATGGCTGTTACAAGTCTACAGGGGAAGTGTTGAACAGGGTTTTTATAGCCTGTCCTCCCAGATTGGTATCATATGCTTCTTGTTTACAGGTGCAATGATTCCATTGATTACAAGAGAGTATTCAATTGCATTCGGTAACAGGGATACTACAAGGTTGGCCTATCTTTTTGAACGTTATAATCCTATGCTGTATTCTGTAGCAACTTATTTTTCATGTTTTGTCGCATTGCAGGCAGATAAGATTGTAGCAATTATAGGTGGTGCAGGTTTTCATGGTGCTGTCCCTGCTGTTACTATCATGGCATTCTTTCCTATGCATCAGACCTATGGACAGTTATCCGGTTCTGTATTCTTTGCCATGGGGCAGACTCGTTTATATAGTAACATTAACTTGTTCATAACGATTATTAGTTTACCGATCTCCTATTTTTTACTTGCACCTTCAAATAAAATGGGTATCAATGCCGGTTCGGTAGGATTAGCGATTAAAATGGTTTTAATAAATATTATAGGCGTCAACGTCAAAATTTACTACAACTCAAAAATGCTGCACTTCTCATTTCTAAAGAATCTCAGACATCAGATAGTCAGTGTGGCTTGTATGTTAGGTATCGCCACCATTGCGACATTCGTTATCGATTCTATGTTCACTTTTGGTGTTAGTAACATCGTATCATTTATCCTTGCTGGAGTTTTATATACTGTCATGGTAGCGTTATTTGCCTATTTTATACCAGACATGTTTGGTCTTAAGAAGCAGGATATGGATTTGGTGTTTCAATTTTGCGCAAATAAAATAAAGATATGAATTATGAAAAAATTAAAAGAGTTGTTAACGAATAACAAACCAACGATAGGGTCATGGTTAACGATTGGTCATGTATCGGTTGCTGAAGTGATGTCCCAAAGAGGGTATGACTGGCTGACTATCGATATGGAACATTCGGCGATAACCCTGCACGAACTGCTCCCTCTTATCGTTGCCATTGAGGCTTGTGGGGTAGTTCCTCTTGTTCGTGTGGGCGAAAACAGTATATGTCTGATAAAGAGGGTAATGGATATCGGTGCCCATGGTGTTATCGTTCCTATGGTAAATACACAGGAGGATGCCGTCAAAGCAGTACAGGCGGTGAAATATCCACCTTATGGAAGCAGAGGAGTTGGACTTACCAGGGCACAGGAATACGGTTTTGGTTTTGAAAGGTATAAAGATTGGGTATACACAGATAGCGTTGTTATCGTCCAGATAGAACATATAGAGGCAGTTCACAATCTTGAAGAGATTTTAAGTGTTGAAGGTGTGGATGGGTCTATTATTGGCCCTTATGACCTCTCAGGGTCACTTGGAAAGCCAGGAGATTTTGAAAACCTTGATGTCATTCATGCGATAAATCATTATGAGCGTGTATGTGCCATGATGAAAAAACCTATGGGATTTCATGTTGTACAACCCAATCATATGGAAGCACAAAAATATTTGGACAAAGGATACATATTTTTAGCCGTTGGTGTGGATTTCCTTTATCTTGGAAAGAAGTGCAGCGAAGTATTAGTTCAATTAGGTAAGAGGCTTATCTAATGGGTAAATTCGATTTAATAAAGTTAGGAGAAAAGGCTGAAATCAAGCATGTTATAACTGAAGACGATATTAAGAAATTTGTAGAGCTAACTGGAGATGATAATAAAATTCATGTGGACGCTGAGTATGCTAAAAATACTACATTTAAGAAACCGGTAGTTCACGGAATGCTTAGTGCGTCTTTCATTTCTACTATAATAGGGACTAAACTGCCTGGTGACGGTGCCTTATGGTTTGCCTACAATGTTGAATTCCTCCTGCCTGTGAGAGTCGGTGATGAACTTCATGTAGCTGCCGAAGTTATAAACAAGGTGGAAAGACTTGGTATAATCGAACTAAAAACTGAAATCCATAATCAGTTTAAGCAGAAAGTTTTAAAAGGAACGGCGAAGGTCAAAATTGTTGAAGATGAAGTACCCGATAATGTTTTGACAGAACAATCAACCAGGAAAACTGCTCTTGTCATTGGGGCAACCGGAGGAATAGGCACGGCGGCATGTTTGCAGTTGGCAAAAGACGGTTTTGATATAGGAGTACACTACAATATCAATGAAGGTAAGGCAAGAGAGTTGAGGCATGAGATAGAAAAGACAGGGCAAAAGGCCATGATATTTAAGGCTGATATAAGAAACGAAAATCAGGTTATGGACATGGCTGAACATGTTATAAGGATATTTGGAAAATTAGATGTTCTTGTAAACTGCTCTACGATAAGAATTGCCAATATTGCCTTTTCACATATGCAATGGCAAGACATGCAGAACCACATCGACATAAACGTAAAAGGGTTCTTTAATCTCATGAAAAGTTTCCTGCCATACATGGAAAAAGAAAAAACAGGTAAGGTGATAAATATCATTACACAAGATGTTGATAAACCAAAATCTCAAATAGCTCATTACATAACGGCAAAATCTGCATTAAGCGGATTTTCTAAGGCCCTTGTCTCTGAGCTTGCCACAAATGGAATACTCATAAACATGGTATCACCAGGTATGACAGACACAGAGTTGATAGGGGATATTCCTGAAAAGATCAAGCTGTTGGTAAAGGCTGGCACTCCATTGAAAAGAATCGCAAAACCTGAGGATGTCTCTGGCGCGATAAGCTTTTTAGCGTCCAATATGTCAGATTTTTTAACAGGCGAAACTATCAGAGTAAATGGCGGGCAAGTAATGATATGAAGGAGCTTAAGTACTTTGAAATTTTAAAGAAAAATAAGGAGATTCAAGGAGTCTTGTCGGGTGATAAGTATAATGTAGCCGTTATATCCAACATGATCGTTGTACAGGTAAAAGAAATTCTGGAATATTCCATTAGACTCCTAAACATTAACGCTTTTGTAGAAATAGGCAACTTTGATAATATAGTACAGGAGAGCTTGAGGTTTTGTAAAAACAACCTGTGCGTTATATTCTGGGAATTGGCCAATGTTATCGAAGGGTTGTCCTTCAAGGCTGAATTATTTGACGATGATGGAAAAAATCAGATTATTGAAAAAGTAAAAATGGAAATAGACATGATGTTTATGAATCTTCGAGATACGCCACTCGTATTGATAAATAAATTTTCAACCCTGATGTTTAATTCACAAAATGTCCGGACAAACACTTATGACAAGATATGTGATGAGATCAATCGTTATATAGAAACTAAAAAAAACCCCAACACGGTTATAGTGGACATAGATCGTGTCCTGGCCAGGATTTCTATTGACAGGTCAATAGATTTCAGGAATTATTATTCTTCAAAAAGCATTTATACAGTTGAATTCTATAAGGAATATGTAATGTTTATCAATCCAGTTATAGCATCGGTAAATGGGAAAGGTAAGAAAGTCCTTGTCTTCGATTGCGATAATACCTTGTGGAGTGGAATAATAGGTGAAGATGGAGCAAATGGTATAGATATGTCCAGCAATACTGCCAGGGGTAGCGTTTTTAATGAGATACAACATATCGCTCTTTCATTGAATAAAAAAGGAGTATTGTTGGGGATATGCAGTAAAAACAATGAAGATGATGTGGACGAAGTGCTTAAGACACATCCGGACATGAAAATCAGGAATGAAAACCTTACTGTAAAAAAAGTAAACTGGGACGACAAAACGATCAACTTGTCTGCTGTCTCCACAGAGCTTAATATAGGCATAGACAGTATGGTGTTTGTGGACGATAGTGCATATGAGTTGGGATTTGTAGTGCGGTGTTTGCCTGAAATTACAACACTGCAAGTTCCGATGGATATTTATAGGTATCCAAACATATTAAGAGAAACTGCATCTCTATTTTATAAAACCTCCGAATCGGCTGAAGATTCAATTAAGGTTCGTCTTTACCAGGAACAATCCAACCGCTACACTTGTAAGGATTCATTTGAATGTGTCGAAGATTATTTAAAATCACTTTCCTTGAAAATGAAAATATTTGTAAATGACATTACTATTGTACCAAGAATGGCTCAACTTACGCAGAAGACAAACCAGTTTAATCTTACCACACAAAGATATACTGAAACGGATATAAGAAATTTTATCAAAGACGAGAACTCCATAATTTTTGCCTTAGAGGTTGAAGATAAATTTGGCAATTATGGCATAACCGGTCTTGCCATAGTGAAATTGCGAGATGGAAGACAAAATGCTGAGATTGATTCATTTTTAGTGAGCTGCAGGATTATTGGACGAAATATAGAGTTTGCCTTTTTTGATTATATTTACAGATACTTATTGAATATAGGAGTTAAAGTAATCTGTGGTATTTATAAAAAAACGATTAAAAACAAACAGGTAAGTGACTTTTATGATAAACTTTGTTTTTCACATATTGAGAATAAGGATAATACGGAGCAAATTTATTCTTTAAATGTTTCGGCATACACACCTATGAATGTTGAATATATAGAGGTTTTAAATGAAAGAAAGAATTAAGCAGATTTTGGCATCGGTATTTGGTATTGACCCGTCGGATATAAATGACGACAGTTCTCCGGAAAATATTGAGGAATGGGATAGTTTAAAACATATGAACATGATACTCGCACTTGAAGAAGAATTCCAGATTCGTTTTACAAATGAAGAGGTTATAGAACTAATTAGTTGTGCTTTGATTGAGTCTATGATAAAGGAAAAGTTAGCTGAAACGTAAAAAACAGTGAATATTCGCAATGCTATAAACAAGTTAAAGAAAATCATTCCAAGACCAATCGGATTTTTGGTACACGAGCTTTTTGCTCTTTTGCGACACATAACAATCTTTTATCCAAATAGTACGTTAGGTTTCTATATCAGAGAATTATATTATAAAAAGGGGATTTATTTAAAGATTGGTGAAAGACCCATAATAGGTTATGGAGCACAAATATATAATGATGCACCACTTGAAATAGGAGACGATTGTTGGATCGGTATTAACGTAGTAATCGATCCTAATGATAGTTTTGGAATTCTAATAGGTAAAAATGTTGGTATCGCAAATGGATGCTATATAAGAGCTGGAAATCATAACTATTATTCTTTAGAGCTGCCTATAGTCAGACAAGGACATAACTGTAAACAGTTGTCCAGTTCCGATGGTAGGAAGGCAAGTATAATTATTGAAGACAACATCTGGATAGGAGCTCGTTCGATACTTTTATCAGGTGCAAAGATAGGTCAAGGATCAGTGATTTCTGCCGGGTCTGTGGTATCTTCAGAGATTCCTGAAAATTCTATTGTTGCTGGAAATCCAGCAAGGGTTATTGCCAATCGTACAAAAATAAATTTCAAAAAGACACCTCTTGTTTAGACATGAGAATCTATTATAAATTTATGGAGAAATAATGAGCGAATATGATTTTATAATGATTTCACAATCCGAAGTAGTTCGTTACGAACAGTATAACAAGCTTCCGTTAAACAGACTTGATCTGTATAAAAGTCTGGTACAACTGAGAATGGTTTTTTTCGAAGATGGTTTCAGGTCTCATCTTGATCTGTTTAATAAAATTCTTTATGGTACATATTTTCATGAGGCTTCTTACGAAGAAAGAAGATGTCTATTCAATATCTGGAACATGCCAGGATTGAATGGAATATCGACAGTCTCTCCCCTAATAAAACATGGCATCAGGTGTAGGATAATCAATAATTTTGATTCCGAATACGATAATTTGCTCTCGTGCTGCAAGGAAAGTGATAACCCTATAGTAGGCATTTCAACAACATTTATATTACAATGGACAGAGATTGCGCGAATTGCTGATAAAATATCCAAAGACCTGCCTGGTGCTATATTAATACTTGGAGGTGCTTTTGTATGTGATCAGTATGTATTAAAAGGAAGTGGACATTTTGAAAAACCTATGAGAAAATACAATATACAATACATCATACACAGTTTTAATTCGGAGAAAGACTTGCTTAATCTCGTTAAAAACATAATTAGCAAAAATAAAAATTTTTCTCATATTAATAATCTTGCATATATAGATAATCATGGTGAGTTCAGAACAACCGATGTTGTATGGAACGATCCTGAAATCCAAGGCTCTGCAATACCGTGGGAAGAAATATACACACCGTCCTTTGGTTCTACGCTGCAAATACGTACCGCATCAGGTTGCCCTTTTCGTTGTGCTTTTTGTAACTATCCTTCTTCTGCAAATGGTTTTCATGTGTCTTCGGTTGAGGACGTGGAAGTTCAATTGGAAGCTATTAATCGATTGAGCAATGTTGAGGCTATTGTATTTATCGATGACACAATCAATGCCCCCAATAGTCGATTTAATCTATTGTTAAGTGTTCTAAAGAAATATAGATTCAGATGGTATGCCTTCTTCAGGACACAGTTTTTGGATGAAACGACAGCTAAAAACTTAAAGGAAAGCGGTTGTGATGGTCTTTATTTAGGATTGGAATCTGCAAGTAATAAAGTACTAGAAAATATGAATAAAAAGGCTAAAGCAGATGATTACATAAAAGGGGTAGCATTACTTAAAAAATATGATATTCCGATATTTGCGATGTTCATTCTTGGTTTTCCTGGCGAAACAGAAGAGACTATACAAGATAATATTTCCTTTATAGAGAACAATGGCATAGATTATTATTCGGCAAAGGAGTTTTATTATTTGCATTCTTCACCTGTTCACGCTAGAAAAGATGAATTTAGCCTGGAAGGAGAGGGGAACAAGTGGAAACATAGAACAATGAACAGTGCACAAGCTTCTAAGATGAAATTACATATGTTCGATAGTATTAAAAATTCTACATATATAGATCCTGACATGGGTTTATGGTATTTAATATACCTACGTGAACGGGGATTTGGATGGAGCAAAATAAAGGCTTCGCAGACCATCATAAATCAGATGTCGAAAGAAGACAATTTGGGCAATTACAATGACAAGGAGACTTTATTTGAAGATCTTAAGAACGTAATCTCCAGGAAACAATAAAGCGGCAGAATATTGACATGAAAGAAGAAGAGATAAGAAGTCAGGATGCCTTAAAACAATACCTAACTCTGGTAGAGGCTGACGTGAAGGACTTTTTCGACTTCGCTTCTTTTATTTTCATACCCTGTCCGGCCTGTAGCAGCTGGGATTTCCATCATGAGTTCGATAAATTAGGTTTTAACTATGTATCATGTCAGAGGTGCCATACGCTCTATGTAAACCCTAGGCCAACATTTCAGACTCTTCGGGGGTTTTATTCTCAGGCACCATCTACAACCTTTTGGGTAAACTATTTTTTTAAGCCGGTTGCCGAAAAGAGAAGAGAAAAAATATTCAAACCCAGAGCAGAATATGTGGCAGAGAGATTGGGCAGGATACAAAAATGGGCAATTGGGGATATCGGAGCCGGTTTTGGCTTGTTTATTGAGGAATTGAGAAGGCTTCTGCCCGAAAACGACTACTATGCTATAGAGCCTTCAATCGATATGGCTGAGATCTGTAGAAATAAAGGGGTCGAGGTGAAGTGTTCTTGTCTGGAGGATGTTGATGCAATGGAGGGAACATTTCATCTGCTTACCTCGTATGAACTTATAGAACATCTGTTCGATCCTGTCGCATTTTTGAATGACGTACATAGACTCCTCAAACCTGATGGATTTTTCCTGTTTACTACTCTGAATGCTAAAGGTTTTGATATACAAATGCTATGGGAGAAATCTAAAGCACTCTCTCCACCTCACCATCTCAACTTTTTAAATCCATTTTCAATTCGGTTATTGTTAGATAATTTGGGATTTAAAGACATCGAGGTGACTACGCCTGGTAAGCTGGACTGGGATATAGTTGAAGGAATGATAAGAAATGAGAAAATAGATGTGGGACGATTCTGGCAACAATTAGCTTACGAAAGATCAGATACTTCAAAAGCCGAATTTCAGAATTGGATTTCAAGAAACGATCTTAGTTCCCATATGATGGTTCTGACAAGAAAAGGTTAAAGGATATAAGGTTATGAAAATAGTAGCAATGATACCAGCACGTATGGCTGCTACACGGTTTCCTGGCAAACCGTTGGCTCTAATTAAAGGGCTTCCAATGATAGAGCATGTTCGCAGGCGTGTGCAGATGGCTAAAATTCTTACCGAAGTTTATGTTGCTACCTGCGATGAACAGATAAAGCGTGTAGTGGAGACAGCCGGTGGAAAGGTGATCATGACGAAAGACTGCCACGAACGCTGCACTGACAGAGTTGCAGAGGCATCTGATAAAATTGATGCAGACATAATAATAAACGTACAAGGCGACGAGCCGCTTATAATGCCAGAGATGATAGATGCCGTTGCCAGACCACTTGTGCAAGACAATGAGCTTTACTGCGTTAATCTTGCTACGCCGATAACTGATATGGTAGAGTTTGAGGATCCTAATGCTCCCAAGTTGGTAACTGATATACATGGCGATGTGCTTTATATCTCGCGCGAGCCCATTCCCTCACAAAAAAAAACAAGATTTCTTGAATATTTAAAGCTAAAGCAATTGGGTATCATATCGTTTAGGCATGACTTCCTGAAAGTGTTTACGAATTTGACACCAACTCCACTTGAGCAGGTAGAGTCAGTTGACATGATGCGGGCAGTTGAACACGGTTATAAGGTTAGAACGGCAGTTGTAAAAGGGATAATGATTGGCGTGGACGTTCCTGACGATGTAGGCAGGGTAGAGAATATACTGGATAATGATCCATTACTTGAAAAGTATATTAAAAATGTTAAGCAATTTCATTAAAGCATAGAGAATGCACGAAAATAAACTTAAAGTTGGTATAGCCGGTTATGGTGTCGTGGGGAAGCGGCGTCATAATGTAATAAACACCCATCCCTATCTCGAAGTAATAGCTCTTTGTGACAAGGTGTTTAAAGAGCCTGGAGTAATGAACAATAATTTACGGTACTATCCGGACTATCACCGCCTTCTCCACGAACCACTCGATGTACTCTTCGTATGTTTGACAAACGATATAGCGGCAGATGTAACCATAGCCGGGATAGAAAGAGGGATACACGTTTTTTGTGAGAAACCACCTGGAAGAACAGTGGAAGATATAGAGAAAGTCATAGCTGTTGAGAAAAATCACAAGGGGATAAAGCTTAAGTACGGCTTTAACCATCGTTACCATGATTCCGTACGCGAAGCACTACGCATAGTAAAGTCCGAACAGCTTGGGAAAATCGTAAATATTCGTGGTGTATATGGTAAGAGTAAGATTATACCCTTTTCGGGTGGATGGAGGGCAGAGAGAAGATATGCCGGTGGTGGTATTCTCTTGGATCAAGGGATCCACATGGTTGATTTGATATGCCTTTTTTCCGGTAAGATTATAGACATTAAGAGCTTTGTTTCCAACATGTACTGGAACCACAATGTGGAAGATAACGCGTACGCTCTCTTAAAAGACGAGTTTGGATGTGTTTCCATGCTTCACTCAAGCGCAACACAGTGGCAACACAGATTTTCGCTTGACATAGCACTTACGGAAGGATATATAGAGCTTCGGGGAATTCTCTCCGGATCAAAGAGCTACGGCCAGGAAACCCTTACCATTGGCAGCAGGGATGAGGCGGATACTGGAGTATCAAGACACGAAACTGTTAATTATCTTGAAGATAACTCTTGGCGGGACGAGGTCTTTGAGTTTGCCGACTCCATACTCAATGACCAGGAGATTAAGTATGGGACAAGTGATGAGGCACTAACTGCCATGAAAGTTATATACGGCATATACTATGCAGATCCTTCGTGGAGAGATGCCTATAATATACCTAACCCAAATAAAACATAAAGGAAAATGCAGTAATGAGCTTTATAAAACAAATGGCGACAAAAACTAACATATTCACACAGTTTGCAAAAGAATACATTGTATATCTGTCTAATCTCCTTGAACAACTGGACTTAAAAGAGGTGGATGCTTTTGTTAGCGAACTGGAAAATTCCTGTAAAGACGAAAGCACTGTGTTTTTTGCAGGTAACGGAGGATCAGCATCAACTGCCTCCCACATGGCAAATGATTTTAGCATTGGTGTGGGTAACTGTAATGGTCAAAGGCGCATTCGAGCCATGGCGCTCACCGATAATGTCTCCGTCATAACTGCGATAGCAAACGACAGTGGATATGAAAACGTGTTTGTTTATCAGTTAAGAACTCACTACAGACGTGGGGACAAGTTGGTAGTGATATCAGCCAGTGGAAACTCTCCTAACGTAGTGGAGGCCGCTGCTTGGGTGAAAGAGCGAGGTGGAACGGTTATTGGTCTTACAGGTTTTGATGGAGGTAAACTAAAAGCACTCTGCGACATTGCCATTCATGTAAAAACACCAAAGGGAGAATATGGTCCAGTTGAAGATATACATATGATACTCGATCACTTGATTTATTCGTGGTTAATCTACAGTGAATAATTAAAGGAGGAAAATGAATATCATAGAAGGAAAGATAATATTAATCAGTACATCTAAGTTTGCACAACCTGATAAAATGCCATTATTGCGTTTACAACAAGAGGGACTTGTAGTTATAGAAAATCCTTATAACCGTAAACTTGAAAAGACTGAAGCGATTCAATTGTTGAATGATAATGTCGTAGGATTAATAGCCGGTCTTGAACAATTAGATAGGGAGGTCTTGGAGAAGTAAAAATTAAAAGTAATATCCAGGTGCGGTTCTGGTCTGTCAAATGTGGACTTGGAAGCCGCTAAAGATTTGAATATCGAGGTGTTCAATACACCAGATGCACCGACTATTGCGGTGGCGGAATTAACTGTTGGTGCGCTTATATCACTGGCAAGGCTTATTCTACCAATGAACTCCGATATGCATGCTAAAAAATGGAACAAAAGAACTGGCATGCAAATAAAAGATAAAAATATAGTAATAATCGGCTTTGGAAAAATTGGACAGAAAGTAGGAGAATACTTAAAAAATTTCAATGCTAAAGTTGTTGCCGTAGACCCTTTTTTACATGGTACAATTAACGATATACCTTTGGTGGACTTAGAATATGCTTTAAGGATAGCAGACATTATAACAATGCATTGCAGTGGTGAGATGCCTCTTATAGGTAAAAAAGAATTTGCTCTCATGAAAGATGGTGTTCTTCTGTTAAATGCCGCACGGGGAGGAGTAATTATCGAAGACGATCTCCTTAAAGCACTCGATAGTGGCAAAGTTGCCGGTGTCTGGCTCGATACGTTCAAGAATGAACCATACTATGGGCAGCTTTGTAATCATGAAAAAGTTGTACTAACACCACATATAGGCTCCTATACAGTAGAAACACGCTTAAACATGGAGCTTGAAGCCGTAGAAAATCTTATATCCGCTCTTAAGAGACAATACGTTTAGCATAAGTGACTAAAAAGGTTATGGAAAGTCTTTCTAAATATTTAGAAATAGCTCAGGATGCAGTGTATGGAGCTTCACGTTTATTATCGGACATAGACAACGGGATTCTGAGAGAAGCCGTCGCTGATACAAAAAAAGATATAAAAGTTCAGGCAGACAGAATCATTGAATTATGTATTATAGACAAACTAAAGAAATTTTCTCAGTTTTCTATTCTGGCTGAGGAAAGTGGACTCATAGATGGACAAATCTCTGGTGAAAAATACCGATGGATAGTTGACCCAATAGATGGCAGCGTCAATTTCCATAGGGGAATACCGATTTGTTGCATTTCGGTAGCCTTGTGGAATGGTCTGAAACCTCTTCTTGGTGTGGTTTTTGATTTTATACATATGGAAATGTTTTCCGGTATTGTTGGATCTGGAATGTGGCTGAATAACTTACCTGTAAAAGTAAGTAGCGTTTCAAAAACCGAACAAGCCATTCTTTGTACAGGTTTTCCGGTCGATACTGATTTTACAATAGATTCTATTGTAAGCTTTTCAAGAAAAATTATTGGATACAAAAAAGTACGTCTTATAGGTTCTGCAGCATTGTCACTTGCATATGTTGCATCGGCCAGAGTGGACGCTTATGCCGAAGATAATATAAAGATATGGGACATCGCCGCAGGCATTGCTCTTGTGAAGGCTGCCGGAGGGGTTTACACGTTGAATAACACACAAAAGGAACATTCGTTCATTATACGGGCAGCAAACACAAAAGAAACACTATGTATATGAAAAGAATATAGGCATGGTTCATAAAGGCTAAAAAGTAGTTAACAGTTTAATGGGTTATAGAGGATGGGAAATTTTTTTGCACCCTAAAATATTTCCAAGCTGTTAACTGGAATATGAACCATGCCACTTTATCCTCTGGAAAATCCTCCAGAACAGACTTTATGAAGTTGTGGATAGAATGGAAAGCTGAGGTAGAAGCTGAGATATATCAAGTTATACTATAATATGAGTCCATCTATGCCACTTTATCTTGGTACTGCACCGGTAAACATACAACCAGTGAAAGCAATACAAAAAGGTGATTCATGTAACACATGCCTTATCTCCATCTCAAACCACTGTGGTACCCATATAGATACATCTTTGAATCAGGCAAGGCTATCATTGATTATTCTTTTGATGATCTAATCTTCACTAAACCGTTCATTGTGGACTGTCCTAAAGAAGAAGGCGAAATTATCGGGATCGATGACCTAAAAACTGCAATCTCCCCAGGTCAAAATATTGATTTGCTTATCATCAGGACAGGCTTTTATAAATATCGCAGCAACGATGTACTCAAATATACCCAGAGAAATCCATATCTTATGCCTGAAACGGCACAATGGCTGAAAAACAACCTCTGTATATCAATAACATCTTTTTCTCATCGCGAAATTGGAAAAGACATACATAAAATCCTTCTTGGCAACAGCTATGGAAACTCTGCACTCATTATCGAGGATATTTGTCTCACACACGAAATAGACTAATTGGATGAGGTAATAGGTGCACCTTTTTTTATAGAAGGGGTAGACTCCTCTCAATGTGTGGTAATAGGGGTAAAACGTAATTGACACAATCGGAAGAAAAACAATTAATCATATCTCTTGCGACCAGTAACATGTCAAAGATAAAAAAACTATTTCCTAATAACAAGGAGATTTCATGGTTATATTTTGCAGAAGATTTTTCACGATTATGTAAGATAGAATATGAACTGGGAGAAAAATTTAAACGAATAGATATTACACGCATTCTAAATGACGTTTCCAACGACATACGTCATGATTTCATGGCTTGGATGGATGATATTAATAAATTGAATGGACATAATATTGAATGGTGGTTTGGAAATATATCGTCAAGGGATATAGATACAAGTAATTTGTTTCGATACTGTTGCTATATAGATGTAATCGAGAGGCTGTGGCAAAAAAATGATGAGGTGCCTAAACTAATTTTTATCGAGTCTGTAGTCTTTGTTAAACTTTTTAAAGTATGGGCATTAAAACGTAATATTTCAGTACAATTTATTAATCCAATTATATTTGTCTATGAAACATTTAATAAATATGTTCGATATGTTTTGAATTTGGTATCTTCAGTGTTGAGGATGAGTAATCGTTTTATAAGTGCTTATATAAGTAAAGTTGGCCAAAAAGCAAATAAAGTAAACAATCCATTTGTAATTATAGATACATTTATTTATTCTAATAGTCTATCAGATAATGGAAATTTTAACGATCGTTACTATCCCTATCTATATGACTATTTGTCCGAAAAAGGAATATCCATTGCTGTTCATCCCATATTTGTCGATATGCGATATTTTTATTTATCTATATATAAGAAAATACGCAAAAGCAAAAATTTTTTTATTATAAAAGAGGATTATTTAACTATATACGATTATTTATTTGCGTTAGGTTATCTGTTGAGATCGCCTTTTAGAAACATAAACTCCAAACCTTTTAGAAATTTGGACATCTCTATTATAATGAAAGAAGATAATCTCAATTCATGGATGGCCATAGAGGCTATTTTGATATATCGATTATTTATTAAGTTTGCCAAAATAAATTTTCATTTTGATCTGTTGATTAATTGGTACGAAAATCAGGTATTGGACAGAGCGTTAATAGCTGCTACGCGAAAAGCTTTTCCAGATATCAAGGTCGTAGGGGTACAAATGTTTATACATACACCAAATATTTTAAACTTATATCCTATTCAGTCGGAGATCGATGCCGGTATTACACCTCATATTCTACTTGAAATGAGTAATAATAATATAGAAAAAGCTTTAACTTACACTAAAAATATAAAATGCAAGGTGTGTGCCTCTTTACGTTATTCTCACTTATTTCAAACCAATAATAATACAGATCACGATGTTAAAGGCAAAGGGAAAATAATCCTGGTACTTCTTCCAGGCTTTATTTTTGAATCGATGGAAATACTGGAAAATGTTTATAAGTGCATCAGAGTAATCGACTATCACAGAATAATACACATCAAGCCTCATCATAGTTTTAATCCAAAAACTATAATTCGTATGTTTGGTAGCAAGAGATGGCCACAGAATTTCAAGATTTATACCGGTAAATTAGAAGATATTTTTAAACAAGCCGATGTTGTAATATCAGCCCATACCAGTGCTATAGTAGAAGCCGTAATCTACGGAATACCTGTTATTTGCACAATGAGACAAACCACCTTAAATCATAACATGCTTTACGGATTGGACATAGAATTTGTAAGCGAAGTGTTTACATATGTTGAAATGGGTGAGAAACTTAATCAATATCTAAATGTATCAGACAAAAAAAGAGAGGAATTCAGAATAACTGGTACTAAAATACGAGCCATGTATTTCACTCCTGTAAATAAAGAAACTATGAATTCTTTTATTGAATCAATATCGGAAACTATTGAATCTGCTAATATGGCTCGTTCTCATTAAATTGCAGACAACTAATCCATTGAAAAAAGAAAAAACAATCCCATCTCCATTAACCAAGGCCATCTATACAGTGTTTATTGTTTTAATATTAATATTGTATTTAATAAATATGGTTTTTAATTATTATAAACATGGTTCTATTGCGTCAGAAATAATGAAATTCAGAACATATATTCATTCATTACGGTGATTCTAAAAAATGACCCAATTGTTTTTAGTTAAGCTATTTGAACTTTTAGTGTCCATGATCGTTTTCTTTCTTTTAACCCTTTCTGCATGGGGGATTGGAGATCTGATATTTGCTCTCCTGGACAAAGACAGAAAAACAATATCACAGTATGTCAGGGCGCTTTTGTCTTTGACGTTAGGGTTAGGCGCTATAGGGCAAGTTGTTTTTATATCAGGATTAATAGGAGACAGCTATCAACCCGTGTATTTCTGGTCATGCCTTCTTATACTGTCTATATTTTCTGCAGTTAGGTTTAAAAATACATTTTCAATCTCTTCATTTAAAGTATCTTTTCGGGATGTCAGTGCAGAGGAATTATTAATAATCGTACTGGTTGCCATTTCATCTATTGTATGGTTATATGCTGCATTAAATTTTACTAAGGGATCTGATGTCATAACTAACCATTATCAACATGCAAAGGCTTGTATAATACTAAAACACTTTGGCCATACAAAAACTTTACCGTGGGATACCGACGTTTTATCATCTTATAATCCTTCGTTAGTCCATATGCTTTTTCTTATAGGTAAACTTCTGTCAGATGACCGTAGCGCTAACTTGATTAATTGGCTGACCCAAATATTGGTGATAATGTATATATACATCATTGCCAGAGATGTTTTCTCTATAGCTGCAGCTTTTATGGCCGTAGCTATTTACTTCGGTTGTTCTTTTTTGTGTACTCATCCTGTGGATGTCTTTGACTATACCGCAGTAGCTGTTTTTATGCTTGCCTCATTATATTGTATTTATCTTTACAAGAATACTATGTTAGAAAAATATCTGATATGTGCCGGAATTTTCGCGGGATTTATGCTGAGTAGCAAATATTACGGTATCCCGTTGGTTGCCTCCCTGTGTATACTATTCGCATATTGGGGGCCATTGAAATTTCGTGATAAGGTCAGATCGGTATTTGTTTATTGTTTTATTGCTTTAATTATTTTCTCGCCATGGATAATCTATCATTTAAAGGAATATGGAAATCCAATTTTCCCTTTTATGAGCAAGGGTGATTTTGCAAAGTATTGCAAGTTTCTTTTATATGATGAAATAATGGCAGTTTTTGCTGTTCCGAGTGACAGAGGATATTTTTGGCCCACTGTTTTTTATTACATTTCTTTGTTTATTCCATATAAAGAATCTTTTTGGTTTTTTGGACTTACTCCTATATTTCTCATAGGATTGCCATGTTCTGTTTACTACTGGATACGATTCAGACAAAAGCAATGGCAAGATGCCAATATTCTTTGGATTGTCTCTATGATTGCCTATTTTGGAATAGAGATTGCCGGCAGATTTGCAATCTGGTACAAGTTTGGAATATTTGCAACAGTTATTTATGCTATTTCCTTATCTGGAATCTTTACGACATGGCAGAGGAAGGCCAAGCAATGGATGTGGGCAGCAATTCTTCTTGTAGGGCTTATTAACACTTGTTTTGCATTTAAATATATATCGCGTTGGGTACATGTACCACCAATATCGACTCCAAAGGCTTATTGGGATCCAGTAACTCAATACATTAATTTAAATCTCGAAAAAAACGCATCAGTAGCCAATCAATCCATAACTACTAATTATTATCTCCGTAAAGATATACATGGACTTGCAGGATGGGGAGTGAGCTATTCTACTGATTGGCATAGAGAGGAACAATTAATACATGCCAACAATATCGAGTACTATGTCTTTTACGGAAAAGAAGAACTATCAACCATATCAGATCGTAAACACCTGTTTGACTTCCTTATTCAAGTAGGTGAATATGACAAAGCAGCCTCTGTGCAATCCTTATTGAATCTTTATCTTAAAAGAACATCCGAACAGAAATATTTTTTGAAAAAGTATGGGCGTATAGTACAAGAACTTCCAGATGAGATTATAATTTATAAACTTTTGTTATAAATACAAGGAGTCTGGTATGCGTAATTTAAAAGGATATGTTACCATTATGCCAGTTTTTCAGTGATAAAAACCCATTTTGTCTTGCAATATTTACATTTATAGATATGATTGTTCTACTCATGCACTTAACAACATCTAACCAAAAGGTAATTGCGCGTAAAGCTACTGAGTAATCTAACATGGGAGGCATTAGTTTGTTCTTGCATTTTAATCAACACCAATGTTACTTTAAATGTATGAGATTTAGGATGATATATCGAGGCTGTTTTGCAAAGACAAATGTTCATGATGCTGAAATTACCCAAAAATAAGAAATATGAACCCAAGAATAGAAAAAGAGCTCGTACAAGGGAAAAAAATAAAAGACAGGGCTGAAGATATATGGGGATGGAATTCACCTGCCGGAATGGTTCGTGCTGAGAGAAGGGCAAATTATTTTATTAAATTAGGGGGAATTTTACCTGATAAAGATGTACTAGAAATTGGTTGTGGTACAGGTGTATTTACTGAAAAAATAGATAAAACAGGAGCTAAGATAACAGCTGTAGATATAAGTAATGATTTATTAGACTTGGCTAAAAGAAGGGTTGTTCAAAACTGTTTTTTTCAAAAAGCAAATGCCCATGATTTACCCTATAGAGAGTTGTCGTTTGATACAGTAATTGGGAGCTCTGTACTGCATCACCTTGATGTAGAAGTGGCTGTAAGGGAGCTATTTCGCGTTTTAAGATACAATGGTAAGCTTGTGTTTGCGGAGCCAAATATATTAAATCCTCAAGTATTCTTAGAAAGAAAGATTGCCTTTCTCCGTCCACTCTGCCATGTTGTCCCTCATGAGACAGCTTTTCTTCGTACCTCGATTAAAAGATTGTTAGAAAACTATGGTTTTATTGATGTTAAGGTTTTTCCTTATGACTTTCTTCATCCATTTGTCC
>JADFXO010000279.1 GCA_015233485.1 Nitrospirota bacterium | reverse complement strand
AACATATTTCAGTCAGCCTAAAGTAATATTTAAGCCAATTTTTTGCAAAATTGATCCTATGCCTGCTTCCCATGACAAATATTACACCAAACTCACGCTCTCAGATCGTTCATTGAGAATTGCTGGGGTGACATTGATTTATTTGCCCGATTTCATTTATGTTATAACGTCGCTGAGTTTCTTTGAGGTAGGTGAATCGTTTATAACTAAGATAAGGCCTTTCATTACGCTGGCTGTTTTGCTCGTAGTTCAACTGATTGCCGCGCTGCCGGTCTATGGCGGCGAGGGTGGGCTGAAGGGGGCGTCTTTTGTCCCTCAATGGCTGCCTCAGGCGCAGTTTGCCGGCTATTATGTGGCCCTCTACAAAGGGATATATAAAAAGTATGGCATAGATTTAAAGATCATCACCGGCGGCCCCGATAATCCGCCAACCTCGCTGCTTGATAATGGGACTGCTGATTTTGCCTCTATGTGGCTTTCAACCGCTATTGATACACGCGCACATGGACACAAACTGGTAAATATCGCCCAAATCGTAAGGCGTACCTCGCAGATGCTCGTTGCCAGAAAAAAGAGCGGCATCACGACCCCGCAGGACCTAAACGGCAAGAAGGTGAGCCTATGGGGCGGGGATTCCTCTATTCAAGGCCTGGCCTTTATTAAAAAATATAATCTTACAGTAAAAATAGTAAATCAGTCCCCGACTGTAAACGTCTTCATGCGGGGGGGGGTTGACGCCGCCTCGGCCATGCTGTATAACGAATATCATACGATGTTAAACTCCGGGCTTGACCCTGATGAGCTTACGACGTTTTCTTTCTATGAACACGGGGTGGATTTCCCCGAGGACGGACTGTATGTATCTGAGGACAAGTTCGCGGCTGACCCGGCGCTATGCTGCGCCTTCGCACAGGCGTCCATTGAGGGTTGGCTCTATGCCTTCGCACACCCGGATGAGGCCATCGATATTATGATGAAATATATGCTTAGGGCACATGTCCCGTCGAGCTATGCACATCAACATTGGATGCTCGCTAAGATGAGAGATTTGATAATCCCTGACAATGATACCGCCAATATCGGCATATTGCGGCAAGAAGACTATGAACGCACGGCGGCTGAACTCAAGTCGGGCGGCCTGACAGAAACAATTCCAGAGTTCAATTCGTTTTATAAGAACTGTGTTAAAAAATAGAGGCATAACCTTTAAGCTCATCTTCTTGCTCCTTACGGGCAGCACGTTGATCTTTGCCCTGATCTTTAAGTATGACTACGAACTGACAAGGAAAATAATTCTAAGAAACGCCGAAGACAACGCCAAAAACATTGCAACAATAACAGTCCACAAAATAGAGGGCGTACTGAATATCGTTGAGCGTATCAATAACCATACTGCCGAGTACATGGAAAGCGCTCCACGAACAAAGGAATGGATAAATATGAGACTGCGTTATGTAGTGGAAAGTAATCATGAGATATACGGCGCGACCATTGCCTTCGAGCCTCATACTATTGACAAAGACCTGAAATATTTTGGCTCCTATTATTTCAGGAATCATGGTGCTTTTAAGTTTATGAATTTCGGCAGTGAAAAAGACGACTATTTTAACCAGGACTGGTATCAAATCCCGATGGAACTGAAAAAGCCCATGTGGAGCGAACCATATTTTGACCCCGACGCCAAAATCATCGAGTCAACGTACAGTATACCCTTCAGAGACAACGCCTCTGGAGAGCGCTTTATCGGCATCACGGCAACCGATGTTGATCTGAACTGGCTGCATGAGACGGTCGCCTCCGTAAAGATGCTCAAAACCGGATACGCCTTTCTCATCTCAAAAAACGGCACCATAGTCACGCACCCGGATACAAAACTAATAATGAACGAAAGTATATTCAGCATCGCCGAAACAAGGGCGGATAAAAACCTGCGCGACATAGGCAAGGCCATGATTGCCGGGGAGACAGGATTTAAAAAAATCGACGGCTTCGGCTTAGGCACTGTGAATAAATACCAAAAATCCAGGTTGTTTTATATGCCGCTGAGATCGGAGGGCTGGGCGCTTGGACTAATCGTGCCGGACGATGAGCTGCTTGCCGACATCACGGCGCTGCATAATAAAGTAATCGCGCTTGTCTTTGCGGGGCTACTTCTTCTTACCATTTTTATCGCCTCTATTTCTGCTTCGATAACCCGCCCGCTTCGAAGGCTTGCCTCCGCCACAAAAGACATAGCAAGGGGCAATCTCGACGATTGCAAGATGACTCCTGCCAGGACTAAAGACGAAATCGGAGTCCTTACAAACTCGTTTATCTACATGAAGAGCGCCCTCAGGGAATATATCAGGGAATTGACCGAGGCTACGCGGGCAAAGGAACAGATAGAGAGCGAACTAAAGATTGCCCACGATATTCAAATGAGTTTTTTGATTAAATTATTTCCGCCGTTTCCCGAGAGAGCTGACTTAGACTTATACGCCACAATCATGCCCGCGAAGGAGGTCGGTGGAGACTTCTATGACTTCTTTTTTATTGACGGCACGCACCTGTGTTTTCTCATAGCGGACGTCTCCGGTAAGGGAGTGCCCGCGTCATTGTTTATGGCAATGACCAAGACGTTGATAAAGGCGCAAACCGCCGTTGGATTATCTCCCGACAAAATACTCTCCGACGTTAACGGAAAGCTGGCTAAAGACAATAATGTCAACATGTTTGTGACAATCTTTTTCGGCATTTTAGACACCGAATCCGGCGTGGTAGAGTTCGCTAACGGGGGACATAACCCGCCGCTGCTATACAAAAAAGACACGGCAGGGCTTATCCCTTTAGAGTGCGCCGGTATTGTTGTGGGGATTATGGAGGAAGACATCACGTTTGACAAGGGTACGGTTACGATGCAAAGCGGCGACTTTATCCTCATGTACACGGATGGCGTTACCGAGGCCATTAATGAAAAGGATGAGGAATTTGGCGAGGAAAGGCTCAACCGCCTGATATTAGAAAACTGCGCCAAACCGATAAAGGAGTTCATCGAGCTGATAAACGACGAAGTAAAGCAATTCTCCAATGGACAGCCGCAATTTGACGACATTACGTTAATGATATTAAAATATGAAGGCACAGACAAGACTGGTAGCAAGGAGAAACTATGAATATATCGATAAGGCAGCAAAGCGGTGAAATCACAGTAGCCATAATAAGCGGGCGCATAGATACGGTTGCGGCCCCGGTAATTGAGAAAGAGATAAAGGCAGTTATCTCCGGCGGTAAGAGTAAGATAGTCATCGATTTATCTGGTTCGGACTACATAAGCAGCGGCGGCCTGAGAGTGCTTCTTGGGACGGCGAAGGATTTAAAGGCCATAGGAGGCGATTTGCGCTTATGCGGGTTGACTACTAACGTGATGAAGATATTCAAACTGGCCGGATTCACAAAGGTATTTACCCTCTGCGAAACAGAGACAGACGCGATACAGAGTTTTTCGTAAGCCCCGGCACGGCAGTTGTCTGGCCTGTGGAATAAATTGTTTATAGATAAGATTAAGGACACGATCGGGAAATACTCAATGCTTGCTGACGGTGACACGGTCATCGTCGGACTTTCAGGCGGGGCGGACTCTGTCACGCTGCTTCATGTCCTGAGAGAGCTTGATTTGGGCCTGAACCTCTGCGCCGTCTACATAGACCATGGACTTAGGCCTGCCGAGACGCCGCTCGAAATTGAGTTTTGCGCGAATCTATGCAAGCGAATTGGAGTTTCCTTCTGCCCGGAACAAATTTCCCTCCCCCCCCAAAAAATAACTAACACGCAGGATACGTTAAGAGAACTCCGGTATGGAATTCTTGAGAAGATCGCATACGAGCGTAAGGCCGGCAGGATTGCCCTCGGCCACAACAAGGACGACCAGGCCGAGACCGTCCTGTTGAATTTCATAAGGGGAAGCGCCTTGGCGGGCCTTGGAGGAATCCCCCCTTGCAGGGGAAAGATAATAAGGCCGCTCATTGATTCAACAAGAGCGGATATAGAAAAATACCTCGATTCAATCGGCGCAAAATTCGTAACGGACTCGTCGAATCTTACGCAGAAATATCAGCGCAACAAGGTTCGCCTTACGCTCTTACCAATTTTAAAGGCATATAACCCAAACATTGTGGATACCTTATCAAGAAACGCCGACATCATAAGGGACGAAAATAGCTATATGGAAAGAGTTGCGATAAAAAAAACCATGACCCTGATGAGCCGCAAGTCTGAACAACGAGTTGAATTATTCCTGTCCCCGCTTCAAACCATTGAAAAGGCCGTCCTCAGAAGGGTTTTAAAGACTGCCCTATGTTCGGTTGAGTCTCTGAAGGGCATAGGGGCAGTGCACATTGACGATATTATTGGATTGATAAATAACGCCGCAACGGGCGCCTCGATTCGTTTACCAAAAGGGATAAGGGCCATAAAAGGCTATTCCATTTTGACCATAACGAAGGAAGATAAGCCCGCACGAATAAATACATACGCCTTAAACATACCCTGCGAACTGGCCATCAAAGAGGCCGGGGTCGTGATAAGGGCAACTCTGACAGATGCGCCACAAGACGCGCCAGACAAGCGCAGCATAATCCTCGACGGTGAGAGCCTGCTACACCCATTGACCGTAAGGGGGCGTTGCAACGGGGATTATTTTTATCCTATGGGATTTGGCAAGAGAAAGAAGGTGCAGGATTTCTTTGTCGATGAGAAGGTGCCAAAAGACGCACGAGACAGCGTGCCCTTGGTCTATTCAGGCGGTGATTTGGTATGGATAGCCGGCATGAGAGGCGACGAGAGGTTTAAACCGGCAGAGCAGACAAAGACATTCGTCAAACTTGAGCTGCTGCAATTGAAGACGTAATTTGCGGTCTTCTCATTGTTCCATAACACGTTGCATCGCCCACATTACTCGTTCATGTGTCCAGCCGATTTCTTCCGCGTATCTGACAATCTTCTCATAGACAAGGCGCTCATGCGCGTCCAAGATTGCCGCGCCTCCATTGATTACCTTTCTAAGCACCCCACGGTCTGTCTGATGCAGGATGTCGTATATTTCATCAGCGTTCATTGAGTTCATTCTCCTTCCGGTATATTAACATACCGGTATATTAACATAGCGCGGTAGAAACATACACGTTGTCTATGCACGGTAAATTTGTTCTCCATCAAGCAAGTGCCGTAGAAGCAGAGTTTTTTGACATACGTAAGTAGTCGAAGACCAAGCGAATGTTAAGCATAAGCTCTCTCATTTTCTGTGCTACGCTGCGGACACCTTTGGACTTAATGATACCAATAG
>JADFXO010000278.1 GCA_015233485.1 Nitrospirota bacterium | reverse complement strand
GTCACGCCCCCATTGGTGTTATATGGAGGAATGCCCGTGTAATGCCCATAATACACATTCTCAAGTTATAACCTCATATCAGTAAACCTATTAAGCCGATTCTTCCAATATATAAAGTAACGTAGAAATTTTCAATAGGCGGCATAGTGTCGTAATACCTTTAAGCTTCTAACAACACGGCAGGCTATATCGGCATTTTAACTGTTTATATGAATGGGCGCAACGATGGCTCTGGCGGTACAACAATGATTTACACGGCTTAAATCCGCTGAGTAATTCCATAAGGTAAAGCCGGGAGGAACTCTATGATGAGCAGGAAAGAAGGCACACGGATGAAAAAGATTAAGGCTCCATACTGACAACCGGATTCAAGTATCTCAAAAGTAACTATCATGACATTACGATAGAAAGGTAAATCCCATGCACCCGAAAGTAATCCCCTGTAATATGGTCTAAGTCGTTTTCGGGATTATGCATGAGTTAGACTGGCAATACGACGCTTACCCTGGATGCCTTGATGCCTGAAAACAGAAGCCGAAAAAAACACCACTGAAAAACCGATACTCACTACCCGATTTTCAACAAAAGCCTTACCGCGTGATGAGGTAGAGGTGAATGGGAGTGTTGAGACTATCGCCCGTAAGCAATAAGCGTCATCTCTATAGAATGTGTATTTATGCGGGTTTAGAGCGGATAAGGTATGAATTGAGACACTGGGCACTCGTCACCGTTACTGGAATTCCCCGGCGCCACAAATAACGAGTTTTCTATCTGATTTCACCTCAAATTCATAACCTATTGATTTAGTGGGATATTTATTGCCGTAAATTAGTGCCCAAAATTCAGCGTTTTTTTGGGTAAGACAATGAATACCATACCCTCTGTGAAAAAAGGGGCTGGAAGGGGCAAAATTCAGATAAAATGAGGGGTATGGCTTTCTCAACACAGTGAGGAGCATGTCTTGCCTATTCCCACAAGTAAAGGTTAATTTTCATACATACGCGCTACAATCCCTACAGACAACATAGAATACGCTTTAAACTAAAATGGAAGTAGATTTTACAGATTCTAAGCCGCCCTCAATTTTTAGTCTAATACCAACCGACTCATAAACAGACAGAATATCCTCAAAACCATCATAATAGTGGCGTAGATAAAGTGTTTACCGCTTTTATACTAGCATTTCCATCGCTTCTCCATCCTCCTTGCCACTATTGAATAAATGCTTGGGAGAATCCACCATAAATACGAACCCCGATTTAAGCAAACCTTAGAGTGAGGGTTGTAGTCTTCCTCCGGGCCAACGAATAGAAAAAATGGAAGGCTGTAATTGTACGGTTCATTACAGCCTTCCATTTCACCGGAGATAGACTAAAACGGCTCTTCCATGGAAGCTACCGTTTGAGCAATAACACTATCGATTTCATTTTTTATGTTACCGATTAGCTCTGAGTAATACCTAATAGAATATGCACCTTTATTGTCATCATAATATGCAACGGACTCTTTACCATTTTTACCTATTATTGTTTGATCTGTTTTATAATAACAAATTTTCTCACCAACTTTACCTAAACGCAGAATTTCCTTTTCATTCTTTCTTATTTTTCTACATTTCATAATCTTCTCTAATTTCAGTTCTCCGCTTCTTATTTCATCTTGTACACCCTCATAATATATTTTAGCGGATTCAGGAGACTTTAAGATATTTCTAATATACTCAAACGGGAACTCCTTTTCTAAAACACACCTATCACGCCCTTTGAAATTCCCACCTTTCACAAAATATTTATCCGGCGTTAGAAATACCATATAGTTTTTCTTTTGTGGAGGGAAATATGTGGCATAAGCTTTCTCAATTTCAATTTCTATATCTATACCGATAGGAAGTGACCTTTGAACTTCATCATAAACCATTCGCGGGTCTTCATGATGGAAATAGACGCCATCTGTATCAACGGAAATTATCGTACATCCGATAATTTCCATTTTAGCTAACATCAGCTTCATAATCTTGCGCCCATATGCAGTCACTTTTTTCGCAGACTCAACGTCATTATATTGAAAGTATGGAGAACCGAGAAAACCGTATTGCGAGTTTATCATGTTTTTCATACCTATTTGAAAATGTTTAGCTTCTTCATTTCCCTGTTTCGCGACAGACTTGAGATATACTCTTTTATCCTTAATATATTTCATGACAGAGAGTGTGTGCTTATCTACGTCCTTCCTGGAGCAAATACCATACCTAATCATAATAGATGGATAAAGTGATGTGGCATCTAACTTAGAAACATCTTTGTATAACCCTATGTTTTCAAGAGACACCATTCCACCCTCAAATTCAACCTTATCATCAGCTTTTATATCAGGTCTATATCCGTATTTTCTTTGAAGCGCCATATTCCATTTCCTGCCTTCACCGCTACATGCAATTTCTTGGAATGTGTAACCGGGTAGCATAATTTTCTGATAATATAATATCGGGTGCAATTTGTTTGATAAAAGCATGGTATCTTCTAGATCATACCTATTATAGAGCTTAATCATTTCAATTTTATCATTAGCTCCGCTATTCCATGATTCAAAGATTTCAGAGGGCGATAATTCTAGCCTTCTTGCTTCACGTAGACCTAATTCGATAACGGCATTTTTTAAACCGTAACCTGAAAGTGTTTTAGCTGTATAATCATAATTACTGAGTGAAATATAGGTATCGAGGACATCAATTCCGTACATGTATGTTGCGAAATACTGTTGTCTATCGTACATGTATGACTTCTCTTTCTTTTTTATATGTCTCTTAGGTAATATCCGATTATACTCCATTCGCTGATATATAAACTCTAAATCGAATTTGTATATATTATGTCCCACAAGTACGTCAAACTCTTCTTTCGCAAAATAGTCGTTAAAATCTTCAAGCATTTTTTTCTCATCTCTGTCGCTAAAACATATATATGAGTCGTCGCCTTTCATCCATCCTCTAAGTAAACCTATCATTATCACCCTATCAGTTTCAGGGTCCGTTCCCATCGTTTCAATATCTAAATATAGTTGTTTAAGTTCTTGAAATGGTTTACCTATCGGTGACGGCTCCCATACAGGTATTTCATCTTCCGGGTAGGAGAATAAATCGATGTCATCCTCAGATTCGATGACAGGTGTGTCGGTTGTAAAATGCGGAATTTGCAACCTGTCATCGTATAAGTCATTGATATTATTAGAATAATCGGTGCTGATGACAGATGACGGGTAGTTGGCGGGAAATACTTTATTACTATAGATATTATCTTTTATTTTATCTTCTACCCTTACCTTCTCTACTTTTTTTGTATTAGAAAAAAGTTTAGCCGATTTATCCGTCATCCTGTCATCAGTGCCATATTTCCTATTATTATCAATGAGTTGCGTGATGACAGGTGACGAATTAACGCTATAATCATCTGTCATCCCGTCATCGTCATCATCGTCTTCTTCTATTACCCTGACATCTAAGTCATCATCACAATCATCACCATCATAATCTGTCAACACATAATCTAAGCCATTATCATTCGGAGTTACATTACCATCTGGAGTTCCACAATCATCATCTTGAATATTAACATCATCTATAGTGCCACCATCATCTGGAGCTCCATCACCATCGGGAGTGCTGTTACACCCTTCTGAATTGTTCACCCCATGTTGATTATTGAGCACATCAGGCGCGTTTGTACCATCGGGCTCATCGGGATTATTTGTATCGTCAAAATACTCAACGCGCCAGTATCGGTTTTCCTTATCACGTCTCTCGGTGCATCTGTAGCATTTCCTCTCTAAAGTCACTTTTAGCGCCGCGAACATCTTCCCGACATTGGCAGCTGTAAACAATTTATTCTTATTTCTCGTATTAGAACCTTCGGCAGCAATATTAAGCACATCACTCCATTGTGTAGGGGTGTATTCTAAATAATAATTTAACGGGATATTCTCAACAAGGTACCTAAACAGAATAATACCGCGACCGCCGGAATACATAGTTAATTGGTCATCTGTTCTGAGCTCATTTTGAAATCTAATAGCTAGCCTAAACTCCTTTTCCTCGCCCATAGCTCTCGATATTGCTACTCCCCAGAGGTACCAATCCATCAATCTGTGTTCATATTTATCTCTATTTTTTGATTGAGCACGTTCACGTTCATCCCGTACTACACTCTCATAGCACCCGATCGCCTTAACAAGTACATTAAATATGGCAGGCAATAATATTCCTATATTTCTGCCAAAGTACGCCGCTAATTCCTCATCCGTCCGTCTATGTTGAATTCTATCGAGCTCAATCTTAAGAGACCTATCGAGTAAATCCGCACTCATCGTTTGAATACTGATGGAGGTTATGTCAAAAGTACCCTTTATGTAGGCGGTGTGAACATCTCCATTCGTGTAAAGCTTTCTTTCGGAGTGCTGCATCCCAGTGATAACTCCGCACAAATAGTCTGACAGGTCTTGAGGTATTCCGGAGAGGTTGTCGAAAACTATGCATTGATTTCTTGCAAAGGCTATTGTTAAGTCCCTGGTATTGCTCAGTTGTATCCTCATAGTCTTCGTAGGGTCATAGGTTTGTTTTGATATATTCGCAGCCGTAGTCTTGCCTGAGCCTTGTGGACCTGTGTAAACAAGGCACGGTTTAGCGATTCCGGGTATAAATAATGAGATGGTTCTAACGACTAACAAGAGCAAATCCTGGGAACTCTTCGTGCTTATCATCTTACCCATGATACCCATTACATCTGTACCTCTATAGTTTGTATCTAGTCCTGCGTGTGGAATTTGTAAAACCTCTGTGCGGAAGGTGCCATTATGTCCCGTAGCTTCCCACCCGTCCTTATTAAAAACGACCATATAACATCCAGCGTTGTAATAAAAGTCATCGTAAAATCTTGCACTTCTTGTGGGTATCGCCGAGTGTGATTGATTTGAAAGATTTTCGATTTTTATGATATCGAGAAAAGTTTTGAAGAGTTGGTCAGTTAAAACAATACCGGTCGTATCCCGTATCAATTTCTTCAGGTATAATTCTCCATCACCCCGTATTAGCGCCCATTTTTTATCATCGTTCAGGATATATACATCGGAGCCGTCAAATAGTACCTCTAAATGTGGCTTTATGGCTTGATAGATACTTTCTAAATCGCCTCCTTCCACTTTTCCTTTGCTCTTTTTTCCGGCAGATGGGCGCTAACTGTAATGCAGAAATATGCGAACTCATTGACGAGTATTCCTTTTTTGTGCGACAGGAGAAGGAAATTGATAACTATATGCTTTGCGGTTGTTGATAGGAT
>JADFXO010000277.1 GCA_015233485.1 Nitrospirota bacterium | reverse complement strand
ACCCAACAAAACTTGATGTCTTATCCTGAGCCGCAATTCTCTTTACCATATTCAATGCAGGAACAAAAAGCCATCTGTCGGCATCTTTGTCAGCATATTTGTAAACCATAAATGTCATATTCTTTACATCCGCCGGTTCGGTAAAATATATGAAGAATTTCTGGGCACCACCAATTTCGCCATAGTTTTTCCTCAGCATAGTCATTTCCCTTACTCTTTCCTTACCTTCTTTGCCAATAAGTTTCATAACGACTTTGGCCTTATAATCATTGCCAGCGTAATAGAAGATACCCTGAGATTTTTTAATTATTTCATTTGCTTCATCTCCAAAGGCTCCCCTGCACACAAATAACAGAATAAAACTCATCGTAAAAACTAAATACTTTTTCATGGTTTTCCCCCTTGTTTTCTTTTGAATGTCAATAATAGCCTTGTGATAACCCTTAATATCTATCTGTGTTTAAACAATCTCCTGTTTAAACAGCCATCCTTTCATTAAAGTAATCAGTGCCGGCAGGTATATAATTGACAATATCGCACTAAGCATCATCATACCCATAATGAATGCACCTACTGTTACATAAGGTATAAGGGGTGCAAAAAGCATAACTGAAAAGGCGGCGGAAAAAAGTATGGCATTACGCAATATTCCTTTCCCCGGGCGGGCAGCCGTCCAAAGTAAGGCATCGGTAATAAGCCCTGAATCAGGATTTTCCTTATATCCGTCGGATTCTAATTTTTCTGACAACCTGCGTCTGAATCTGGCTACGAAGTGTATTCCAAAGTCTACCGCCATACCAAGTGAAAGGCAACTCAAAGCAGACGTTGGCATGTCAAAATCCTTGCCAATAAAACCTACGGCTCCATAAATAATCAGCATAGTAAAAAGAAGTGGTATATAACTGATAATAGCCCACTTGACAGAACGAAAGTTAAATATAAGAATTGCAAATACGGCGATTAATGCAAAGATAAAACCCTTGATCATATACCATAAGACCTCGTTATTCCAGACGAGATTAAAATAAGCTATTCCGGCAGGTTGTAATTCCAATGGGAATGTACTCTTCTTCTTATATTCAGCCACTGCATTTAAAACATCTCGCATAGCACGTGCATCCCATGTTTTAAGCTGAATCCATATATTAGCCATTTTAGAAGAAGAGTCAATGACATTATCTAAATCGGATGGCTTTGCAGACATACCGAACAAAAAAAGATATTGCCCTATTGCCTCCTTCGTTTCCGGCACAGAATCAAAAATTGGATTGTCACTATGAAGAACACGGTTTATCCTCTTTACGTAGTCCACAACAGAAAATGTTTTCCCGACAACCGGTAGTTTTTCGAGATACCTTTGCAGACCTTCTATGTATTTCATTGCCTCCGGAGTTTTAATGAATTCCTCTTCTTGCGCGATTGCCGCAATGTATCCGAGAGAGGTGCCGCCAAGTGAGCTATTTAACACCCTATCGGCGGTCCTTATTTTACTACCATACTTAAACCAATCTACCAGGTTGTTGTTAATCACCAAATGTTTAATTCCAATAAGAGAAATAATAAGAATCGCACACCCTAAGAGTGCCGTAGCTTTTGGTCTATAGGCTCCGATACCGCCGAGTTTCCTGAGAAAAACTGACACCCTGTTTATATTGTCATCTTCCCTATCCGATGCTCTTGCAATTTTTTCGACTCTAACAAACGTCATTAACGCGGGAATAAGGGTGAAACTCAGAAGCAACAACGAGGCTGTCCCAAAGGCAATCCCCAACCCGAAGACTTTTATTGGGATTATGTTTGCAATTAAAAGAGATGCAAAACCAACCGCAGTTGTTATGTCGGTATAAATCAAGGGGTTCCCAACAACTTTCATTGTCTCTATAATGGCTGTTTTTCTATCCTTTATTTCATGGTATCTGAAATAATACTCATTATATATGTATACTGTCACTTGCAATTGCCATTAAAAACACGGGGCTCATCGAGCTCATAATATGAATTGGGTATCTCATAGATATAAGCAATCCCATACTCCATACTATGATAACCATTGCCGGTACCATAATAAATATAGAAATGAGAACGCTCCTAAACATAACGTAGGAGAAAATAAACATTATTATGCCAGCTACAGGAGAAAATAACCCCATCAGTTTGAACATCTCAGCACCGAAACTGTCACGAGCCACCGGGTCGCCCACAATATAGTATTTCTCCTGGCCACTTTCTTTTTTCACTATATCCAGAATCTTATCCGATATTTCTTTGCCGTTTGCACCTTTCTCAAGGGGAACGTAGATAGCAGTGGTTTTTTCATCTCTTGAAATTACACGGTTGATAAAAAGTGGATTTTCTGAAAGCATCTTTTTGAGGCTTGCAAGTTCTTCTTCTGTTTTTGGTGCTTCATACATAAGAGGAGCAACGCTCAAAGTGTCTGATTTTTCGGTTACATTGATAATGGTTTTGAAGCTGTTTACATCCCTTGCGGCTACACCTTTTATTCTCAAAATCTCATCGGTTATTTTTAGTATCTTGCCAAGGGTTTCTTTATTAATAATGCCATTTTCGTTTTTTATTCCCAAAACGATCATATCTTCGTATAATCCGAAGGTTTTCTCCACTTTGTCATTCCATACTCTTACATCCGACGTCTTTGGAAGCATGTTTTTGGGGTTAGTGTCTGTCCTCATCTTAGGAAACTGAGTCATAAATAGCGTTGTAATCGCAATAACTGCAAACACGATAAACCGTGGATGTACAACTGAAAATTCAACTAATGAAAACCTGCGCATGCTGCCTCCTTAAACATAAAGATAATTTTTCATTATTATGTGGTTGTTTTTAGTGAGCCACGATGGAGTTTACACTTAAGATGTGGACAGACGTATCCTCCTCCATAATACTTTCCGTCTATGTTTTTTAAGAGAAAAACGCTTTTACCGTAAACTTAGATCTCACACATTTCTCCGTTTTTTAGAAAATCATTGTTTATCTGCATTTTATTAGTTTCCTGCTTTATTTCAAGTGTAGCATATAACTTATCATAATATCAAGATGTATTGATGTTGTGATAAGTTATTTTTTTTAGCCCCATTGTAATAATTCACGGCTACATAAATTAAAGCGTTACGCATCTGTAACAACACATCTTTTTAGCATATCAGCGTTATTCCATTATATATCACGTAGTTACAATATTTTATTTTTTTAGGCGTTACCTTTTCGTAACATTGGTTGAAAATTTCTCCTTTAATTTCGATAAGTTAGAACTGGCAAGAAACTTGCAATGTTTTAAGAATAGAGAAACTGCATATTCAAACGAAAGGAGGGAGTAATGAAAAAAGTCTTAGCTGTTTGTTTGGTTTTATTATTTGCGTCGGTTGTGGCGGCATCTGAGAAAAACCTTATAGACCTGCACAAGGATGTGGGAAAATTGAGCACTAAAGAGTGCCTGGCTTGCCACGGTAATATCATGAAGGATGTCACGTTAAACAAGAAGATCAAAACCTATCACAGATTACACCTTGAATCAAAGCTCGCAACGCCGAAGAATTGCGCGGATTGCCATCAATCAGTCGATTTGAGGGACGGTTCAGCTGCAGCATTGAGGAAACAGGTTGACCCGCAGCTTTGTAACGGATGCCACAGTGGTGGCATGGAAGGCGCAAAAGTCTTATATACACAGTAGAGGAGTGATTATATGAGCAAAAAGAAACATATAGCAGATGAGGAAAAAGGTATTTTTGAAAAGGTTACAGGTAAGGAATTTACAAGAAGGTCTTTTCTTAAATGGTCATCGGCTATTGCCGGTGCGGCTATTGCCAGTGGTCTTTTCTGGGATGACAAACTCGGTCTTTTCAGGGAGGCCGACGCACAGGAGAAACACCTCAAAGACGGTGAATGGATATACAGCAACTGCAACATGTGCGGTGGCCAGTCCGGTATAAAGGTGAAGGTTGTAAACGGCAGGGCGGTGAAGATTGAGGGAATAGCCAATCCAAACAACATCGCCAACATATCAGGAAATTACGAAAAAGCTTTGAGCGAACTTGCCTCAATGTACAATGACAAGGACGCAGCCGGCCGGATTTGCTCAAAGGGAAATTCGGGATTGAGGACTCTATATGATCCGGACAGGCTGAAGAGCCCTATGGTGAGGGTTGGAGAGAGAGGCAGCGGCAAGTGGAAGGCGATTTCGTGGGATGAGGCGATAACACAGGTCGCTGGAAAGCTCCAAAAAATTAAAGATAAGTACGGTCCTGAAAGCCTTGCATGGTTTGGCGAAGACCACAGCTTCACCCATATTCAGTCGGATTTATGCAAGATGTACGGGACTCCGAACTATCACAACCATTCCAACCTTTGTGATGTGGCAAGGAAGGCGTCGTTTAAGCTTGTGATGGGGGATGAGCGTCCCCTTGCGGATTTCGAGGATACCTCCTATTCTCTGGTGTTTGGATGGAATTTCCTGGCCGCAACGAAGTTCATACATCTGCCGGGTATAATGAACAGAGGAAGGGCAAAGGGAGCCAGACTGGTCTATGTGGATCCCCTGTATAACGAGACAGCGGCTAAATCCGATGAATGGGTACCCATAAGGCCCGGCACCGATGGCGCCTTTGCCCTGGCTATAGGCCACGTGTTGATAAAAAAAGACCTTGTCAACAAAGCCTTTATCACAGAGTGGTGTGTTGGTTTTGACGAGTATTCGAAATACGTCTCGGATAAAACCCCTGAATGGGCACAGAAGATAACCAGTATTCCGGCAAAAAATATAGAGAGAATCGCCACAGAGATTGGTGAGCTTGCCAGGGCTGGAAAACCTGTCGTCATTGACACATGGAGCGGTCCCGGGCACCATACAAACGCCTCTCTCGGCGGGTATGCCATCACAGCTCTTCCTGCCTTGCTTGGCATGATAGACAAACCGGGCACAATGATGCAGCCGAGTAAGAAAGGGAATAAACATCACGACCTTGAAGTTGATTTGCCCTCACTGAAAAAGCCAAGAGTGGATGGCAAAGGGAGCAAATACATACTTGGCCATGGCTCAGGGATTTACATAGAGACGAGGGATGTGGTGCTAAGCGGTAAAGAGACCACCCCCGGCTCAGGCGTGCCCAAAGCGGGCGTATTTGTATTTCAGAACTTTGTCATGTCTGTACCCAATACAAAGAAGAACATCGATTTCATCAAAAAGCTTGAGTACGTGGTGGTTAACGATATATATATGAGTGAAACCGCAGATCTTGCCGACATAGTAATACCGGGTTCGGTGTACCTCGAGAGATACGACTTTACCGGTTACTGGGTAACATGGCCGGTGTTA
>JADFXO010000276.1 GCA_015233485.1 Nitrospirota bacterium | reverse complement strand
CCCGCTACGGCCTGACAGTGGATGACGTTCAGGATGTAATCCAGTCTGCCGTCGGAGGGATGAACCTGACAACGACTGTGGAAGGCAGACAGCGGTTTCCAGTAAACCTAAGGTACTTGAGGGATTTAAGGGGTAATATAGACGATTTAAAACGTGTGCTCGTGCCGCTGATGCCGGGCAGTTCAAGGGGGGCAAGCTCATCATCGCCATCATCGCCATCAATGCCCTCAATTGCCCCAATTGCTCAGGTTCCGATGGGCGGTCTGCCCTAATTTAATCATCGGTAGCTCGTTCTCATATATGTCGGCGATGACCCAGAGTGTTGACAAATCGGCGACGTCGAAAAGTTTCTCACCAGCGGCAACGCGCTGCCCGGCAACGGCCTTTTTCTCTGTAACGTAGCCGCTTACGGGGCTATAGAGCGTAAGGGTTCTGGTGGGCTTGCCTGTGGATTCGATTTTATTTATCTCTTTGCCGGTGATGTCCCAGCGCTTCAGGCGTGTCCTTGCAGCATCGACGATTGACATGGCGTCTTTTGAAAGTGCGGCGTTAAGCGTACCGCTTATGTCGTCAGGGGGGGCATCGCCCCCTGGCGTTTTGGCGGCGTTATACCGCTTTGCCCATTTAATAAGATTTAAATATTCCTGCTGCGTTGCCATAAGCTCCGGGCTATATATCTCCGCTATAGGCTCTCCTTTTTTTACGTATCTGCCGGTGTAATCGACATAGAGACGTTCTATCCAGCCGTCAACTTTGGTGTTGACGGTGGCCTGGCGTTTTTCGTCAAGGACAACTGTCCCGACGGTTCTTATCGTCTTAATCATGGGTTTCGTTTCTACAACAACTGTTTTGAGGCCGATTTGCCGCTGCTTTTCAACAGGGATTTCAACGGTCTTGGGCTGCTCGGCAAAGGCCACGCCTCTATTGAGCACGAATAATATCATAATAAATGCCGCGATATAACTATTTTTTATCATCATTCACCTCTAATAATGCTTGTGGCGCTTGGGGCAGTCAGCGCCCCAAGACGCGCCGCGGCCTTTTCTCTTGCGGCATATTGGCTCCAGTACTCAAGTTCATAGTCAAGGAGGGATTTTAATCTGGTCACAACGGTAAGGGCGTCTACCTTGCCGTTTATATAGCCTGAGACGGCAAGTTCATAGTCCTGCCAGGTACGAGGTATCAACGCGTCCTTGTAGAGGCCCATCAGTTTTTCTGACGCCTGAATCATCGTGAAGTTTTCGCGAACTGACGCGGCGCGCATCGCCTTTGCGTTATCAAGCTCATGTGCCGCCTCGGTGGCCATAGAGGCGGCCTCACTGACGGCCATATTTTGCTTTTTCTTATAGAATATGGGGATTGGGAATGAGGCCGTCAGGCTCCACATATCCTTAAAATCCCCGCTCCTCTTAAAATACCCCGCGCTTAGGGATACGTCTGGATACACATCCTTTTTGGCCGAATCAGTCTTTATCCGGGCCTGAGCAAGGAGTTCCTCTTTTGCCCTTATCGCGGGGGAGGCCTCATATGCCCGCCTGATTGTTCCATCAAGCGTCATCGTAAATGGGGTTTTCGGGCGGACAACCGGCCTGCCCAACGGTGAGTTCACATCGCGCCCAAGGGTTGTGTTCAGCTCGCCCGACGCGGACTGAATCTTTTGTTTTTCCATCTCTTCTTTTTCCATGAGCATGTATTTTTCCTGCTGGGCCATGAGGACGTCCCCCTGCTGGCCCATGCCGGAGGAGTAACGGGCAAGGGCGGCGTCGGCAAACGCCTCAAACAGATCAGCGCGCTCTTTGATTATCTCAATCGTCTTATACGAAAGGAGGAGGTCGAAGTACAGCTCTTTCACGCGGGCGACGGTCTTTAGGGCAATGTCTTCGCGCACCGCCTTCAGGGAATCGGTCTCTTTAACGGCTGCCTGCTCCCTGAGGGCGAGCTTGCCGGGAAATGGGAATGTCTGCGTAAGGCTCATCATCCACTGCGCCCCCTGTTCCAAGCCATAAGTATATCGTTGAAAACCCTCGTTTTGGTAGCCGATAGAGAACATAGGGTCAGGGGGAGATGCGGCCTGTGGAATTCTAAACGCCGACGTTTCGACCTTTGCCTCTGCGGTGATGATTTCGTGATTTCCTGTAAGTGCCTCTCCGATCAATTTGTCGAGGTCTAAGTCCTCAGCGGCGGCATTTCTCATCCCAACGGCTGCGACGAAAATCAGCCCTATAAGCAATATATAAGCGGCTTTATTTCGCATCGAGGGTAAATTTTGCCGACACGGTTTTCTTATCATGCGTAACCTTAACGTCAATATTCCATGAGCCGGCCATTGACAGGTTTAATATGGCGTTATAGACTTCGCCGGTCTGCTTGATGTCAGCAGAGTAGCTCATAGCGGGCATCCCCGGCATAGCGGGCATGGAGTAATCCAGTTTAACCTTCGCGTCGGTAACAAGTCTGCCCATAGAGTCGGTTATTTCGATTGCGGCAGCGTTTTCGCCGGCAATGGGGCTTGCCTTGTCAAGTTTGAATTGCACGGTATACTCCCCCACCTTCTTAACCATCTTCAGTTCCTTCGCATAAACCGCTGTAACCGTTAACACCATCACTACTACTAATAACAGAAACACCTTTTTTCTCATGTTCTTACCTCCTGAAAATAATTTAGTACGCTAATGCTGCACATAATACAGAATACTTTATCCTATTAATTATTTCAATCTTTTTATTAGTCAATTATATTTGCAATAAACCCATTAACGAAGGCCCTTAAGCCCTCACTAATGGGTTAACGGTTTATTGTATCAAATTCTTAAGAGATTACCAACCCATATTACCCATGCCATTGCCATTCATGCCATTGTTACCCATGCCATTGCCATTCATGCCGTTGTTGCCCATACTGTTGTTGTCCATGCCATTACCACCCATGCCGTTTCCGTTCATACCGCTGCCGTTCATGCCATTACCGTTCATGCCGCGACCAATGATGCGACCGCCCGCATTACCATCAGCTACCGCGAATAACAAAACTACCACCGCTCCTACAAGCAAAACTCCAATCTTCTTCATTGACTTACCTCCTGATTTTATTTTGTCAGATTAACTACCTTCATTATACATTTCAATTGTGAAGAAATTATGAAGTTTCAAGCAATTTCAGAGTCAACTACCGCGATGTCCTGAGGCGGCAGGAAACCTTACCGTAAAAGTGCTTCCCTTGGCCCTTTCGCTTTCGACCGTTATCGTGCCGTTTAGCGCGGCAGTTAACTCCTTTACGATGGAAAGCCCTATTCCCATGCCTGAGGCGGCTCCTTTCTTGTATAATCTGCCAAATATCAACTCCTGCTCCACTGCCGCTATCCCGCAGCCGGTATCGTGTACTGAAATAGTGTATCCTTCGGAGTCCTGTACGCCTGATACAATGACTCCGCCCGCCGTCGTGAACTTAACGGCATTTGATATGAGATTTATTAGTATAGTAGAAAGTTTCTCTCTGTCTGTTGTCACGTCCAGCGTGTCGGCTATCTCGATGGTGATAAATAAACCCTTTTGGGCAGCGGGCGCAATAAACTGCGCCGTCAGCGACGAGACCAACTCACACATATCTACGACTTCATAGTTCAAATTTTTCATGACATCCTCTTCGGCCTTTACAAGGTCTTCAATTCCTTTTACGAGACCGGTGAGCCTGTCGATACCCTGGTTGACATTAATGAGGGCCTCAGCCGGACTGCCAGCAACTCCGTCAATGACGGCCTCGACGTTTGCCTTCATTATTGTCAGCGGAGTTCTGAGTTCGTGGGTGATGTTGGCCATCATATGCTTTCTTAATAAATCTTCGCGCTCTAAGGCGGCGGCCATTTGATTAAACGATGAGGCAAGCGCGCCGATTTCATCGTTTGAGCCTATTTCACACCGGGCATGTAAATCGCCTTGGGCAATTTTATCTGAGGCATCTTTAAGGCGTCTAATCGGATTTATCAGCAACCGTGTAAATAGAAAGGCCAGCAGCACCGACCCGCCTCCGGCAACGGCAAGAGATACGGCCATAAAATACGCGCCGTGCTTTTTAAACAGCTCCTCCTTTATTGCGACATACCCCTGTGCCGGGCGAATCTTTACCGTGCCGAATTGTACCCCGTCTGCGGTAAGCGGATATAACAGATACTGGCCTGTGGCCTTGTTATGCTCCAGCATATCCATCATTCGGTGTTTCATTGCATGTGGGAGCATCTCATAGACCCTCCCGGAGTCCATGATTACGCCGCCCGCCGTATCAAGCACCTGGACGTCAAACCCCAGCATAGTTGCCCAGTGAACCGCCTCAAACATGACCTTATCGTCCCAACTGCCGTCTTTATAACTTTCCTCAAGGGATGCCACGACCCAGTAGATATTTTGCTTTTGCATCGTCCCGACGTAGTCTGTGAAATCAGCAAACATAAGCCACTTAAAGATATAGCCAGAGACAAGCGCCGTAATAATTACCGCGGCAAATGCGAGGAAGACCTTATTTCTCATCTGGCTCTCCGGTAAAGACGTAACCCACACCATAAACCGTCCTGATAAGTTCGGGGCTGCCGCCGTCTTTTTCTATCGTACGGCGTTCGATCTTACGGCGCAGGTTTTTTATGTGCGCATCAACTGTCCTGTCAGTGCCGTTAAAATCATAACCCTGTACAATTGCAATCAACTGTTCCCTGCTTAACGGCCTTTGGACATTGTTCACGAAGGCCAGAAGGAGTTTAAACTCCGTCGGCGTGAGCACGAGCGGCTTTTGGTCTAAGAAGACCTCGTGTTTTTGGGTATCTATCAGCAGCCTGCCCTCGTTAAAACTCAACGTATGGGATGTGTCGTTGAGTGTCTTGCGAAGCCGTGCCCTGACGCGCGCGACGAGTTCTTTTGGGCTGAATGGTTTGACAATGTAGTCGTCGGCACCGGCGGTAAAGCCGGCGAGTTTATCATGTTCCCGATTTTTTGCCGTCAGCATGATTACGGGCACATCGGAGCTGCCTCTGATAATCCTGCAAATATCCTCGCCGTCCATATCGGGAAGCATAAGGTCAAGAATGACAAGATCGGGGCAGTCCAATAGTTTTCTCAACCCCTCGTCTCCGGTTGCGGCAGTATCTACAATAAAACCTTCTTTCTCTAAATAAGCGATTATAACATCGGAGATCTTCTTCTCGTCCTCAATTATCAAAATCCTTGCAGTATTCACCGCGATTATGTCCTCGTTTAAGCCTGCACAGGCTCTGCGTTTTTTAGATTCAGCCTCCAAATGGAGCCGTGCTGATATTCTATCATTAGCGGCGGGGGAATTACTACGTTAGGGCGATGTGGGTTCGGTGCTTGCCGCCTCTTCGATTTCTTT
>JADFXO010000275.1 GCA_015233485.1 Nitrospirota bacterium | reverse complement strand
TGTCCGCAGCGTAGCACAGAAAATGAGAGAGCTTATGCTTAACATTCGCTTGGTCTTCGACTACTTACGTATGTCAAAAAACTCTGCTTCTACGGCACTTGCCTGATGGAGAACAAATTTACCGTGAGGGATGCCCCCTTGTTATTCAAGGCAAGGTAATCATCTGGCTGTATCTTCAGTGCCTCATCAAAATAATGTATACCCTCTTCAAAATTGCCTTGCCTTGACAGAGATGCTCCCTTGTCATTCAAGGTAAGGTTATCATAAGGTTTTATTTTCAGCGCTTCGTCAAAATATCTTATCGCTTCATCTTCTTTGCCTTGATTTGATAAACATGCCCCTAAATTTCTGATGAGAAAAAAATCTTCTGGCCTTATATAGATGGCCTTTCTGATTAGCTCTTCTTGCTGCTTATAATCTGTATTCTTGTATCTGGCAATTTGTCCATAAAAAAATAAACGATAGGCCTCAATTGCCTTAGACTTCTCCAGAGCCTTTTTTAATAACGCATACCATTCTTCATCCTTTCCTGTATAATAGAGGGTGTTAATCTGTTTATTTAACCGGCGAAGTTCTTCAATTTCTTCTTCAGTTTCCACGTGTTCCTCCAATTAGTGCCCCGCGTATATTATTATAGAAGTGATCTCACTCCACGACATTTCTAACTGAACTTTCGCACCAAGGAATAGTGAATGTACCCTTAGTCCGTCATTCCAGCTTGTCCGGAATCTTATTTGGCTTGAGGACGTAGTGGAGAGACAGATTCCGGACAAGCCGGAATGACGACAAGGCAAGCCGCATGGAGACAATTTTTTGTCGTGGAGTGAGAGAATTGATATCTCTGATTTACCTGCGAACACCACGCAGTGCCCTCAGCTTCTCTGCCGCCTCATCGTTATATGGGGCAAAATGCAGCACACCCTGAAATTCCATAGCGGCCTCGTTAAATTGTTTTGCCTTTATAAGGAGATTCCCAAGGTTCAGACGCGCGTCTATGTAGTCGGGTTTCAATCTTATGGCCGTACGATAGTTCGCGGCGGCTTCCTCTAACTGTCCTCTTTCATCATAAATCGTACCGAGGTTGTTATAGGCAACGGCGAAGTTAGGGTCAGATTGAACCGCCTTCTTAAACGCTTCAAGCGCCTCATCCATACGCCCCTGTGCCGCGTAGATGTCTCCAAGATTGCTGTAAGCGTCGGCAAAATCGGGTTTTAGTTTGATAGCGGTTTGAAATTCCCGCGCGGCATCATCAACCCTGCCCTGCCTTATGTAATCATAGCCCAGATTGTAGTGCGGCCTCGCCTTGTTGGGGCTTTTCCTTGCTGTGTCCTCCCATAATTTCACCCTGTCCGCCCAGACCTCGTTTCTCATCATCGTCATGGCAGAGAACAAGACAATTATTAACGATAACGCCGAAATCGCATACACCTTCGCCGGTCTTCCCCTTTTTTCCACCATCCACACAACGACGGCAATCACCGCGATAAAAAATCCCACCGATGGATAATACACCCTGTATTCGTTTATTACGTCTTTTATGGGTATAACAGATGATTCTACCGACAAGGCAATAAAAAACCACAGTATACCTAAGGAATACAACCTTGCCGCAGAACGATTGGGTGCCAAAGATTTATAGAGCATATACACGGCCGATGCAAAAACTGACACAACCACTAAAAACGACAACACGACTTCGGCCTTAAAAAAATTCCTGAACACAGGGTAATCATAATCAAGATTGAGCCATACGGGGACAAATAACAGCCTCAAATACGTCACTATAACGCGAAATTGCGTGAACAGGTACTCTGTCCTGGTTATATCTGTAATGCTTGCTAAATTCAGGGACGACCCGATAATCTTTGGATTCAATGCAATAGTCAGAGCATTTGCCGCTTCGGGGGACTTATTTGCCAATATGGAAATTGGTATGATTAACATGGTCAGTAGTAGTGGAAGGAGATATAGTATCCTCTTTATTAACTTTCCATCAAGAAACAGAAACTCAAGTAACACGGCGATAACCGGAAGCGTGAAGGCTATCTCCTTTGTCCTCATGGCAGCAATGGCGGAGATAATTGAAACCGTATAAAGGGCATAGCGCATGGGCACTGAGCCCGTGAGCCTTGACTTTACATAGGCCAACACTGAAACCAGACAAAGCAATGTGGCAAGGGAGGTATAGCGCTGCACGATGTACGTTACGGCAGACGTCTGAATGGGATGAACGGCAAATAACAAGGCGGTAAAAAACGCTGTCAGGCCGCGCCCCAAAAAGGGATCAAACGTCTCAAAAAAAGGTGTCCGGAATATAAGCATGACAAGCCAGTATACGGCCAGGGCACTCAATATGTGCACTATCAGGTTAAATACATGATAGCCCGCGACATCCATGCCGTTGAGCTTGTAGTTCAGCGCAAAGGTCAGCACCCCCACAAACCGCCTGTTTGCCTTTGGGCTTATTAATGAGTAGCTGTCTTTGTCCTGCCCAATATCTTTGATTACATTTTTTTCGATAATATTTGTGTAGTCATCGAACATGAACGGCGCTTTGAAGGAGTTGCTGTATATGATTACACACACGGCGGCAATAATCAACAGGTGAACGATTGGCATATCAGGCAGCTTTCTAAGGGTTTTTCCCATCATCTCAATATCTCAATTTTTCGGGTCACTTCATTATGTCTTGTCAAATATCTCAAGGCGGACAAAGGAGTAGAATTTGTTTTCCTGCGCGCTTATTTGCTGATTTGAGGCGCTTCTTAGAGCAACCTCCCGGATTTTGCCGTCGCTTAACCGGTAAAACCTGTTGGATGAGATGATGTTCTCGGTCTTATATCGCGAGTACGGGTCTGTGCCCTCTTTGCAGAGGACATGCGCCGCCCCGGTTCCAAGCAGGACATTGCCGCCAGAGCCAAAGAGAAAAATTTCATGGTCTTCCTTCAGCGCAGAAATATTGCCCATTATGGCCTCCCACGGCCACGGCGTCCCGTCAGTCCTGATTATCTTACCCTCTTTTAAAACGGTATAGCCGCCTTCAATAGAGGGCAATGTGTCTGTTATGAACTCGCCGGCGTCAAGATAGAGCACCTCGCCGATTCTGCCGATGCTGCCCCTGACGATACCGCGGGAGTTCGATATGTGAAGCCATTTCTCTATCTCGCCGATTGTCCCGTTATATCTGCCATCGCGTATATAGACCATTGAGACCTTTGATATATTGCCCTGAACTATGCCTCCTGAGACGATGTTCAGGTTGGAGAGATTACCCATGCCGCCGAGAAACAGTGTATTTTCTATCCAGAGCGAGCCGTCGCTTAATATCTTCTGTCCAACTTTCTCCACGTTAAACGTCATGTCTCTCAGGAGGATAACACAGTTTTTTATCGTAATACTTCCGTATACTGTGATTTCCTTGCCGTTGATTTCCGCGGCCATGTCATTGCCGGATTCCGATATTACAAGAGCGCCTGAATTCTTTATCTTAATCGCCTTAGCTGGAAATATTTTTCGCAGCATACGCACATCCGCAAGGATATTCTTAATACCCGGCCTCCGGCCACGCCACAAAGCTCTAAGCGCGATTATAAAAAGAGCCCATAGATTACCGTACATTTATTGCCATCTTCTCTAAAAGAAATCTCATCTGTGGAATTGTACTACAAAATCATAAAAATGACAACTGTCCGAATTGCCGGATGTCAAGCCGAAACAGCCTCTGCACAGAGAGTAATTCTCAACCAAACGCCCTCAAGTCTCCGGCTCCTGCCAATGTTTGGGTTGCACAGAGCGCTGCCGGCATGTTATTTTTAGATATGAAAAAAAATATCCTTCTTCTTTTAGTATCAATAGCGGCGGCAGTGCTAATCGTAGAGGCCGGCGCCAGGGCCATAGGCCTCAGGTCTAACAATATCTCCATGTTCAGTAAGCCATGGGCAGCGCCCCACCCCACCCTGGGGTGGAAAAACAGGGGCGGTGTTTATAACTCCACAGAACCCGGGCATGTCCCTATGACATTTTGGAACGACGGCCGGAGGGCTAACCGCTCCTCAGAGATAAAAACGGCAAAAACCAGAGTCCTGCTCATTGGTTGCAGTTTCACACAAGGCTACGGCGTAAGAGACAACGAGACCTTCAGCTTTCTCCTGGATAAAAAATACCCCGGCATCGTTTTCGACAACTACGGCACGGGCGGCTATGGCACGGTTCAATCTCTCCTGATGGCAAAACTCGTATTTAACACCCCGCCAGTCCCCGATTTGGTAATCTACGGCTACACCCCTGCCCATGAAGACAGGAACGTTGCCTCGGCCTCATGGGCCTCCGCCCTGAAAGATACAGAGGGGAAGAACATCTTCTCTCCCCACGCCGTAGTAACAGACGGCAAGGTGGAATTTCAACCCCTGAGCGTCATAGAGCCGTGGCCGGGTGAGCGGCACTCCGTGCTGATGGCAGTCCTCCATAAGGGCTGGCTTCGCTTTGCACTCAGAAAGCGCCCCGAACAAAAACATCTCGTAACTCAATCTGTCCTCACGCAGATGAGGGACTTTGTCGTGCTCAAAGAGAAATCGAGACTCCTCGTAGCAATTCTCGTCGATGACGCGCGTTTGAGCCTGTTTATGAAAGAACAGGGGATTGAGCACGTAAACTGCGCCCATCCATCCTATGGTAAAGGCGGCGGACTGAGCGTTGGCGGCGTCGGCCATCCAAACCACATACTGCACGAGTACTGGGCCGGGTGTATCTCTAAATGGATTGACGATACTTTTATTGAACGATAACAGGCAGCCTCTTAAAGTCTTATTTCAAGGCCGTCATATGCGATATCCACTTTTAATGGGCGCTCAGGGGCAGTTATTTGGCAGTATTCCACAGTGTCCTTGTATAGCTGTTCAATGGTCTCGTCGCTGTAGGCAGGCTCATGGTGAAACAGGCAGAGGCGCTTTACATTTGCACTTACAGACAGCTCCACTCCGAGTACATTGCTTGAATGCCCCCAGTTCTCTTTCGTATCAATAGCGTCGAAGAGCGAGTACTGGGCGTCGAATATAAGCAAGTCGGCGCCTTCGAAGAATTTTGTCAGCTTTTGGGCATCGTCCTTATGTTCCGAATCAGTAGAATAGACTATCTTTTTGCCGTCCTTTACGAAACTATAGCCATAGGAAAATCCGGGATGGGTTTGTCTCATTCCAATAACCTTGTGGCCGGCTATTTCGTATTCCTTCTCCGGCTCAAGGATATGAAAGTCTATTGCCGCCTTCATTACCCCAAGCGGGACAGGAAAGTTGGGGGCTTCCTGCTGTCTGATGAATGTTTCCCTGAGTTCTTCGTGAAATCCGTAGATATTTATCTTATTGCCGGGGATAAACGCGGGTGTGAAAAATGGAAACCCTTGTATGTGGTCCCAGTGCAGGTGAGACATAAAGATATTATAGACGCCCGGGTTGTTGCCCCTGCCGCTTTTCATTATAAAGTTG
>JADFXO010000274.1 GCA_015233485.1 Nitrospirota bacterium | reverse complement strand
ACACATTTTGCCAATAGTGACAAATAATGGCATATAAATAAAATTCATTTTCTTCGATAGGCGCAGTAATAAATCTCTATTTTCTCTAAGATCGTGAAGACAGGCAAGTTTAGGCCATTTTTTGTTTGCCTGTCAATATCGACTGTGGCGCATTATTAAGAAAAAGTGATGGCACATATATTGCAACTAATATAGTATAATTAAAGTTGGTTGTAAAACCCGTGCAAACAAGGTGGTAGAGTGTTTGGTTTGTTGGCAACACTAAATAGAAATGTTAAGCGTGTATCAATTATTATCGGGTGTGTTTTTGAAATGCGGTTTTTAACCGCATGATATGTCCCACGTTAGGAGGTACTACAGATGTATAAGGTAATCTCAGAAATGAAGAAAAGAGACGAAAGAGGTTTTACTCTAATTGAACTCTTGATCGTTATCGCAATTATCGGTATTCTTACCGCGATTGCTGTACCAGCGTTCTTGGGCCAGAGAGAAAAAGCCAAATTGCGCGCCGTCGAATCGGGTGCCAAGGGTTCAGCGTCCGAGTTACAGGGTTGGCTGGATTCATTGATTGCCAACGAACCATTTATGTATATTGTCGCTACGGATGGAACACAAGGTTGTGCAGAATCGGCAACCCCTGCTCCAGGTAAAACTTGTGCGTCAGTGTATAAGATATCGGCTAACACAACAACATATGCGAATTTAGGCGAAGTGCTCAAAATTGCTTATAGCCATCACAGCAACAAGAAAGAAATGTCTCCATATGTGCCAAGCTCCCTTATGTTTACAACTGCCGCTGCCACCACTGCCGGTCAAATTTACATAACTACCGGGAATACGGACAATAATGCAATAGCAGTAACGGGTTATGGTGTCGATTCAGCAACCTCTGTATTTAATCAGATAGTATCGGCAAGATAAACATAGTATCCTTTTAATACATTATTAACCGGAGCGGTCAATGTGTATGGGTTATCTTACGTTGATGAATTGCTTAGGGAATCCGTTTAACATTGGTCGTTCCGCGTTAATAACTAATACGCTTATTTAAGTTTATGACGTTGCCTTGTTTATCAGTAATGCATATTTGAAACGTGTTTAGGAGAGCAATTTGAACTCGCAACCGCAAAACAACCATAGTGGATATTTTTTCGGGAAGTTAACGGAACAATTAAAGAAATCGGTCTTCCTGATACCTGGACTTATAGCCGTATTATCTTTTTTTATTTACGCCGGCTCTATAAATTACGATTTCGTTAATTACGACGATGAGATGTATATTCACAAGGCAGATGCAATTCAGCACGGTTTTAATTTAAAAAGCATATCCTGGGCTCTTACCTCCGTTTATTTCTCCAATTGGCATCCTGTTACAACGATTTCTTACTTGGTTGATTACACATTGTTTGGTGAAAACCCATGGTGGTACCATTTAGAGAATATTATTCTCCATATTGCCAATTCTATTTTATTGTTTTTATTTTTACGGCTACTTACGGGAGCGAAGATTAAAAGTGCTATTGTGGCTATCATATTTTCAGTACATCCTATTAACGTTGAGTCGGTGGCATGGGTATCCGAACGCAAAAATTTGTTCTCGACTTTCTTTTGGCTTAGTTCTCTGATTTTTTACGTACAATATGTCAGAACGATGAATTCAAATAAATATTATGCGGCTATTTTTACTTTTATTCTGGGCATAATGTCAAAACCAATGATAGTGACTCTTCCTTTAACGCTTATGTTGTTGGACTACTGGCCTCTTAATCGCTTTGATGGTTTTTTGGGCAATGGAAGGAATATATTTGAAAACTTTTTTAAAGATAAAAACGGAATATTATATATTCTTCTGGAAAAAATACCATTCTTTTTTCTTTCCGCCTTTTCATCCATTGTCACAATATCTGCCCAAACAGATGCAATTAATACAATTATACCTCTGGGCACAAAACTCTTAAACGTTCCCGTCTCTTACTGCATGTACATGTTAAAGACATTGTGGCCAATTAAATTAGCTGTATTCTATCCTTATACGCTTCACCCGCTTTATGTGTACTTGCTTTGTTTGTTTACATTGATAATACTCATGGCGGCAGGTTTTCTTCGCAGGAAAAAAGAGCCTTACCTATTATTTGGTTTGCTATGGTTTTTAATAGTTTTATTACCTGTTATTCAAATTATACTTGCCGGTTCCTCTTCCATTGCAGATAGGTATATGTATGTCCCAATAATAGGATTTGCGTTAGCTTTAGTATGGTTAGCCGGCGATATAAAGAACAAGTTGAATGTAAGTTCTCTTGTTATAGCGCCTTTTACCGGTGCCGTATTAGTCGCACTCATCGTACTTGCCTCTATACAGGTTTGCTTCTGGAAAGATTCCGATACTCTTTTCAAGCATAACATTGCCATCGTAGATAATGTTGTAGCCCGTAATAATTTAGGTGCTTCTTTTTTCTTAAAAAAAGATTATGATAAAGCGCTCAAGGAATTTAATGCAGGATTGAAAATAAGTCCCGATTCCCTGCTGATTTCCGTTAACCTGGCAGCTCTGCATATAGTCAAAAATGACGTAAAGGACAAAAATTATAAAGAATCGCTATATTTAACTGTATTAAGAAAAATGGCCAATGATAAGGGTATCGATGACGTTCATTATTTGAGAATGGTTGCATCTTCTTACAATAAGGCTAAGAAAAATGAACAAGCGTTTTATTATTATGTAAAGGCCCTTCAATTAGAGCCAAACAATAAGGAGACGCTTAAGATTATTGGAGATTTTCTTATGTCAGTCGGTCGATATAACGAGGCTATTCAAATCTTTGACAAAGAATTATATCTAAGTCCAAACAAAAAAGAATTTCTTATCGATAAGGGGAAGGCGTTGCAAAACATCGGGAAGTGTGTCGAGGCAATCAAATGTTTTACGGATGCACTACATTCCGATCCGAAATCATCGGGTTTGTTAAGCAAACAGTGCCAGTCATAATTAAGTACGGGGATGGTTACACCTTACCCTGAATCTCATCCGATTAGGTCTACGTGCTTATGTCGTCGTTGTTTGTTATGAATAGCCACTAATGAGAAGGCGTAAGTTTCTTTGTAAACCCGAAGTTTTATGAAATTTGAGAATCAGCGTGAGAAAAGATAGCCCTTTCCATATCATGTTTTCCGAAAAATATAACCCATATTTCTGGATATCCCTTCTTGCCTTGTTTCTTTACCCGCAAACCATTTATTTTGATTATATAGGACTGGACGATTCCACCTTAATAGTTGCGAATTATCCCTTTATCAAAGAATTCTCACATATTTTAGACGCATTCAGGCATGATGTTTTTTATGTACCCGGTGACAGCGGTGTAGAGGCCTATTACAGACCTATTCTGACACTTACCTTTATGCTGGAATCCCATATCGGTGGTATATCGCCCCGATTTTACCATCTTATGGATATATTTTATCACACGTCTGCAGCGATACTGCTGTTTAAGTTTCTCACACGGTTACGTTGTAAAAAGGACCCTGCGTTTCTCTTGACGGTTCTGTTCACCGTCCATCCAATTGCAACCAGCGTTGTCTCCTGGATAACCTGCCGGAACGAATCGCTACTTGCGATTTTCATCCTTCTCTCGTTCATCTGGTTGATAGACTTTATCGAGCAAAATAGCAAAATAGCACTTTTATGTCACATATTGTTTTTCACTATTGCACTATTTACCAAGGAAACAGCCCTGGCATTTGTGCCTCTTTTCCTCATGTTCATTTACCTTTTCAAATGGGAAAGTACTCCAGGAAGTCTCAATCCATCGTATTTTAAAAAGGCGGTTCTTACTTTTTCCCTGTTAGTGGTTATAGTTTCCTGGTTTACAATACGCCAGAGGGTTTTACACAATCCGGATATGACCGTCATTTATATTATAAAATCTATTTTCAGGAACTTGCCTGCTATTATTCCATATCTGGGGAAAGTTCTTTTACCGGTCAACTTGTCAGTTTACCCTACAATGGCGGACACAAAATTCGTCTACGGCTTCATCACACTGGCTCTGACAGTTGCAGGAGTTTTCCTATCTAAGGGAAAACGTCCCTTGTTTGTTCTCTTCGGAGTTGTGTGGTTCTTACTCTCTCTTATCCCGTCACTGGTAAGGATGCACTCAGGAGCGGATGCCGACCACTTCATGGAGCACAGGCTGTATTTACCTCTCATCGGTTTTTTAATTATTGCCATCGAGGTGGATATTATAAAATACTTTTCTTTCAATAACGCAAAAGTGGTGCTAACATGTGGACTTATAGTAGTTGTGTTCTTTGCCATAACCTTTGTTCATGCCAGATGCTATCGAAACGGCATTATTTTTTATAGAAGCGCAGTCGCCACCTCACCCCACGCCGCTTTTTTACGGGTAGAACTTGCCAAGGAATACTTTGCGCTTGGAAAAAACAACCTGGCCGAAGAGGAGCTGATAAAAGCCGTCACGCTTAATCCATCCGTAGAGGGCCTCCAGATAGACCCTGGTATAGGGTATGGCGCTGGAAACCAGGTTAAGTTTGTCAGATTTCAAACCATAAAGTTTTATAAAATGGTTGCATCCGCTTACGCTAAGGTAAACAATAATAATTCCGCTTTCTCATATTATATAAAAGCTCTTGTAGAAGACCCAGGTAACGTTGAAACCCTTAAGGATTTAGGAGATTTTCTGATGTCGGTAGGCAGGGATAACGATGCCGTAAAGGTTTTCGATAAAGAATTATATCTAAAACCCAACAACAGGGAATATCTTATTAACAAAGGGAAAGCACTTCAAAATCTTGGCAAATGCGATGAAGCTGTCAGGTGTTTTAAAGATGCACTTCTTTCAGGCCCGATATTGAAGGGTATGCTGAATAAATCGTGCCGGGCATCATTATTTTAACGAGTCCTTCCCTGATAAGGATTATCTACTCATTTAGTCCTCATAACTATGTACACATTGTAAGTCTCCGGAGCAACCTTTCCAAATGCAAACGGGAGGGGACCCGCATTACTTGCGTAAAAACCTGCACATTTTGCAAAATTCATAGTCGTTAACCACCTTAATGGTTGTACCTCAAAAGTTCCAATATTATAGGTAGTTGCTGGATTGAGTGTTACAGAATTTGAAGCGAATTGAGGAACGATTACTAAATCTCCTTCTTTAACAGTCAAATGTGGAACTATCGCTTTAAATCCATATGCTTCCATATAGTACTGAAATCCCCAGTGTCCGTCAAACCATATGGCTGCATGGGCATTACCGTATTTTTCCTTAACGAAATTAGCTGCCATCTTTGCGGTATTTGCAAACGAACTATCGGCAACAGCCACAGAAAAGGATAAAAAAAGTCCCAAAGCAATTGGGAATATCCTCTTTTTTGTATAAAACAGGTTTTTCACTTCTATCTTTTGCATTAAAAGTATGGATATGGCAGGAATAATCGGGAGAATCACCCTCGCCGTTATAGTCCAATTAAT